>JBCBSY010000097.1:0-6562 GCA_039818925.1 Pseudomonadota bacterium
ACGGTTTTCTGCAAGCTCAATCGGCAGCGCCTCAAACAGTCCAAGCGTTTTTAAAAAACGCTGCTGTTCTTTGGGGCCCAGATCAAGCGCCATGCGCGCCGCGCCGATATTGGATGAATATTGCACCACTTCCGATAAGGTCAGAACCCGGTTTTCGCCATGAAAATCGGTGATCCGCCGGTCGGCGACTTGAAATGAACCACGTGCGTCATAGGTCTTCGCCTCATCGCCGAGGCCTGTTTCGATTACTGACGCCGCAGCAAAAGCCTTGAACGCCGAGCCAAGCTCATAGCGGTCATAAACGGCGCGATTGCGGCGGAATTCCGCCGGTGCGGCGCCCGGCGCATTCGGATCAAAATCCGGGAGACTAACGAGCGCGACAACCTCCCCGGTTTCGACGTCCATAACCGCGCCCCATGCGGCTTCCGCACTAAACTGCTGCATCACGTCAGCGATCTCTTCTTCGAGGATCTGTTGCACGCGAATATCGACGCCAGCGCGCATCAACGCATTGTCTCCCTTGGAACCTCGGTACACATTTGCGACTTTTTCGAGCCCCATCACGCCACCCTTGCCGGGCTCATCATGGCCAATCACATGGGCGGCCAACGCCGCCTGCGGATAGAACCGTTTCACCCGCGCGGCAAAGCGCACGCCGGGAACGCCGAGATCGAACACCGCCTGACGTTCGGCGGGCGTCAAATCCGCGCGCACCTCAACATAGCGGCCTTCATTCAGTTTTTGTTCGAGCGCCGTCGCGTCAATGTCCGGGAGAACGGTTTTGAGCTGCTGCACCGCCTCTTTTGCATCCCACACATCGCGGCCTGCAATTTCCAGCGCGATGACCGGCAGGTCCGCCGCCAACAACGCCCCATTGCGATCGACAATCTCCACCCGCTGCGCATCGTAAAGCGGCGCGGAGGCATAACCGGCAGCCGGGCGCACATCGCCAAAAGAGACAAAGGCGAGCCGCACGCCCAGCGCGCAAAACATGAAAACGAAAACCACCGCACACATCATCACCCGGGTTCGCGCACGCTCGACCAGGCGCCCTCGCGCGCCAGTGGCGCGAACTTTCAAGGCGTCCGCATCGTTATCTGCAAGACCAGCGTCAGCAATAACATAAGCGTTTGGTTTGGCTCGTTTTCGTTTCCTGTGAAACATCGCCCTCTGCCCAGGCTAAAAGTTGTCCCGCTTATTCCGCCGCCGCTAGTTGCGCCATCGCGAGCGCATGCAGGATCACATCTCCATCCGATGACGGTGCATCTTCCGGCGCAAGCAAGTCTTCAGCGATGAAACTTGCAGCGAACTGGCGCGCATCCACAACCTGGTCGGCCGTCGACGGCCGTAAATCGGTTTTCGCCGCCGCAACTTTTGCCAGACGGTCCGGATTTTCAAGAAAAGCGATTTCCGCTCGCAGCATCTGAATAGATCGCAGCTCTTCCACCTGACTTGTCTCAATACGCTCGATATCTTTGCGCAGCTCTCTGACAGAAACTTCAGCCCGATACCGCCCGAACGCCGCCGCCAGCAATACGCACAAAAATATTGTTGTTACTCGGATCATTTATGACGTCCTCCGTCCATGAATGTCAGTCTGATTTCCTTCGGCGCGCCGAACGTGTCATCGCCATCGGGCGCCGGGGGCGCGTCAGTCCGCAAAGCCGCCCTCAGCTTCGCCGACCGGGATCTTGGGTTGTCGCCAATTTCATCAGGCGTTGGCTCAACGGCCCGTGGATAGAGCAGCTCAAAGGATGACGGCGACGCATCCGCAGGCGGAAGGTGCCGCGAACCGCCGCGCCGCGCGCTAGAACGCCCTGCCAGAAACCGTTTGACAATCCGGTCCTCCAGCGAATGAAACGCCACCACGACCAGGCGCCCCGCCGGCCGCAATAATCGCTCTGCGGCGCGCAGACCGGCGACCAGTTGCCCAAGCTCATCATTGACGAAGATGCGCAGCGCCTGAAACACGCGCGTTGCCGGATGAATCTTTAACCGCCCCGCCCCTGGCGTCGCCCGTTCGACAATACCGGCAAGCCGGGCCGTGGTTTCAATCGGCGCCTTGTCGCGCTCGCGTACAATCGCACGGGCGATCGCGTTGGCGCGCTTCTCTTCGCCATAGCGCCGGAAAATCGCCGCCAGGTCCGGCGCGTCCGCTCGGGTGACAACATCCGCGGCGTCAGGCTTTCCGCCATCCATGCGCATGGAGAGCGGACCGTCATAGCGAAAGGAGAACCCGCGTTCGCCTTCGTCGAGTTGCATCGATGAAACGCCAAGATCAAAGACGACGCCGTCAACCATCTCCACGCCTTTTTCGGCGAGCGCTTCGCGCATTTCCGCAAATGGGCGGTTGATGAGAACGAGGCGCCCGGCAAATTCGCTCGCCCAGCGTTTGGCGCGCTCAATCGCCGACGGATCCCGGTCGAAGCTGTAAACAGTACAGTCGGCAGCGTTTAAAATCGCACGCGTGTAGCCGCCGTCTCCGGCGGTTGCATCCACATAGACGCCGCCATTTTTCGGCGCCAGCGCCGCCAATACTTCACGCAACATGACGGGCGTGTGCTTCGAAATATCAGGCGATGCAATCATCGCTCGCCCCCCGCCAGCGGCGGGTTCCGCAATGTCAGTTTAGCCTCGCCAGCGACTTTTCGCGCCTCGCCCAGCACGCCCTCAAACATTTCCGGATTCCAAATCTGAAAAGAGCGAATATGACCTGCGAACAGCGCCTTGCCGTTGAGTTGGGCATGTTGGCGCAACTCCTCCGGCAGATTGATCCGGCCCTCGCCATCGGGTGAAATCGGATTCATCTGGGTCGCAATCGCACGCTCCAGCGCAATGCGCTTTTTCGAATATGGGTCAAGCTGGTCGATCATCGCCATCAGGTTGTCGATGTAATCGCCGCCGCCGCATTCAATGCAGGGCTCCTCCGTAGACGGAATACAATAGATCACGTTTTCCGAGGCCAGATCCAAGACACGCCGAAAGGCCGCTGGCGTCGCCAGCCGGCCTTTTGCATCAATCTTGTTGACGTAGGACCCAAAAAATGGGGCCCCGGCCCCGCGCCGCATGCCACATCCTCCCTCGCGCCGCGATCCGGCTTTTTACCGAACACGCGTCGCCCCTTACCCGAAATTTATGGGTTTACATGGGATAGCATGGGAACTTATGGGTAGCAAAGGATGAATCGCTCTTTGCCGCCTATTTTTCCAGATGATTCCGGAACAGAAATGGAACATTCCCGAATCATCGGAACGATAGGGTCGGTAAGCATCGGTTAAAAAAGAGTAAAGTTTCCCCGCAAGCGCCGTGGAAAACTATTCAAGAGGCTTTCCGCAGGCGAGCGCCGGCAAGGCCTGCGGGCTGTTTTTTCTCAGCCTGACGCGGACCAGTGGCAGCATTCACCGCGATCAAGCGTTCAAGACGAAACATCTCTGATGACTTCGCCGCCAGTTTCGCGCCGACCGCTTCTTTCGCTTCTGCGAGCGTTTCCAGAGTCACAAACAAGCGTTGGCGCCGGGTGCGCTGCGCATCCGCCCGCATGCCCTCAGGCAAATTGGCAAGCGACGTTTTCGCCGCCCGGGTCGCCGCATCGATATCGGCGAGATCCGCGCGCAGGGCGTCCGCTTCGGACCATGCCAGCCGCAGCATAGTTTCCAGATTTGATTGCATCGTCTTCGTGAAATGCATCTCGCCTCTCCGGGCTTCGCGGCGCCGCCTGTTGATACACCTTAGCTTCTGCGCATTCGCCTCATCTCGCAATTGCTGATCACAATTGCCCAACCATGAGCTGGGTCCAATGAACGAATGCAAGGTCGCGCACGTTTTATACTACCCGGCTTCAAGTTAACGCGCGGTCCTTAAGCAGCGGTAAATTGGTGAACTGCCTTAAGACGAAAAAAAATTTTATGCTTAATGACAAGGCCTGCAAATCAAGCAAACACTGGGGCTCGCCAGTAACAAGTGTTTTCGGGGCCTTAAAAAACCGCCGATAAAGCAGCGAGTTTCGTTCACGCTGTTAACCATTATGAAAGCTTATCGTCTTTAACTTTCGACGATAACGCGAAAAGAGCGCGATCCGTTTCGAGGGGAACAGCGCGCCAACAGGAGACGGACTATGCGGGTTCTGCTGATCGAAGACGACGGCGCCACGGCACAAAGCATCGAGCTGATGCTGAAATCCGACGGGTTTAATGTCTACACGACAGATCTTGGCGAAGAAGGCGTCGATCTCGGCAAAGTTTATGACTACGACATCATCCTTCTGGACCTTAACCTCCCAGACATGACCGGCTTCGATGTGCTGAAATCGCTGCGCGTCGCCAAGGTCAACACGCCGATCCTGATTTTGACGGGTCAGGGCGACATCGAAACGAAAGTTCGCGGCCTCGGCTTCGGCGCCGACGATTACATGACAAAGCCGTTCCACAAGGATGAGCTTGTCGCGCGCATTCACGCAATCGTCCGCCGCTCAAAAGGGCATTCTCAGTCGGTCATCACGACAGGGCGCCTGGTCGTCAATCTTGATGCGAAAACCGTGGAGGTCGCGGGTCAGCGCGTTCATCTCACGGGCAAAGAATACCAGATGCTAGAGCTTCTCTCGCTTCGCAAAGGCACGACGCTTACCAAGGAAATGTTCCTCAACCACCTTTATGGCGGCATGGATGAGCCTGAACTTAAAATTATCGACGTCTTTATCTGTAAGCTCCGCAAGAAACTCGCATCAGCGACGCAGGGCGAACACTATATCGAAACAGTCTGGGGCCGCGGCTACGTGCTGCGCGATCCGCAAGAAGAAAAGGCCGCTGACGTCGCCTGAGCGGGCGTTGCTCAATCAAGCACCGCAAAAAGACGACTTTTTCCACGAACTCTAAACTTGCACCAACTGAAACCGCCCCGGAGGAATTCGGGGCGGTTTTTTTGATGCTGATCTACAGCAATAGCGAGGACCCGCTCATTGGCCAGTGAGCGCTTCTTCCATGGCGAGGATCGCTTTTTTGCGCGCAACACCCCATCGATAATTGTGAATAACGCCGGAAGAGAGGATGACCCGGTGGCAGGGGATCAGCAACGATACGAGATTGGCGCCGACGGCGGCGCCAACTGCGCGGCTCGCCTTTGCATCGCAGACTTCGCGGGCAATATCGCCATAGGTGACGCGTACACCGTAGGGAATTTTCAACAGCGCTTCCCAGACTTTCAACTGGAAATTTGTCCCGCGCACATGCAGCCGCAACGGCGCGCCTCCATCCCGGTTGAGTGCGAAGGCAAAAGCTTGCGCCGCGAGTGGCGCCACAAAATCATGATCTTCGACGAATTCAGCTGACGCCCAGTCACGCTTCATTTCATCGAGCGCAGAGCCTGTCTCCACATCGCTGGCAAAGCTAAGCCAGCAGACGCCTTTCTCAGTGGCGCCGATCAAGACACGCCCAAGCGGCCCGTTGACGAATGCGTAACGAATAAGCAGCCCTTCTCCTTTGCGGCGATATTCTCCAGGGGTCATGGCTTCGGCGGCAAGCAGCAGGTCATGCAGGCGAGACGTTCCCGAAAGCCCGGCGGACAGCGATGCGGAAAGAACGTCCTCTCCCTTTGCCAAGGCGCGCTTTGCTTCCTGGGCCGCCAGATATTGCAGGAAACGCTTGGGCGATACGCCTGCGCCAGCCTTGAACACACGCTGGAAATGCGCCGGCGAAAGGCCAACCTCGGTCGCTGTTCGTTCAAGGCTCGGCGGCCTCTCGTGAGGACGCGCCAAAAAATCAATGGCGCGCGCCACCGGCGCATAGGCGTCGAGGCGCGAAGGAGTGAAGGTTCCGGACATATCGTTCATGGCGTCTTGTATAGGCAGGGCGCCACGCCAAAAACACCCGATTCTTGCGGGTTGAAGCGGCGCGCTTTTACGCGCCATTAACCCTAATGGGGGCTTAATATTGGTGCAACAAACTGGAGGGGATCATCGCATGGAAGATCTCAGCTATATTGTCGGTATCGGATTTTCAGGCGCTGACCTGCCGCGCGCAGTGATTCTCGCCTTCCTGTTCGCGATGTTCGCCCAAGGCAACACCAATATCTGGAAAGTCGGCCTGCTGGCGCTGCTGATCGATCGTACGGTCTGGCCGATCGCGGCCATGGGATCGTCAGGCGCCGACATTCAGTCGATTTATGCGGCGATCGGCGGCATGGCGAAAACGTTCAAGGATGATCTCGGCATCTACATTGTTCGTTATATCGGGCTTGTGCTGATGATCGGCGGCTTCCGCTGGCTGCGCGCAAGCATTCACAATCTGCAACCGCGCAAAGCGGCCGCCTAGGTCTTGGTGAAGGCAAGCACGGCGTTCAGCCCGCCAAACGCAAACGAATTGGAGAGCGCGACGTGAAGGTCGCGCTCTTTTGCTTCGTTCGGCGCATAATCAAGATCGCATTCCGGATCAGGTTCTTCATAATTCGCCGTGGGCGGAACAACGCCATTCTTTAGCGCCAGAATGGCGGCGATTGACTCAATTCCGCCGGCAGCGCCCAGCAAATGTCCATGCATGGACTTGGTGGAGGAGACAACAAGGTCGGCGGC
>JBCBSY010000098.1:0-6522 GCA_039818925.1 Pseudomonadota bacterium
TGGCGTATGTTTTTATGTTTCCATCCTGGTTTACTTTTAATTGTGATCAACATGAACTTACCAGAACACATTGACTACAAGGTGATTAATCTGCTTACGCCGAAGCAGGCTCACAGCTACCAGGTGATCCCCTATGCAGAACGGACTGACAGCCTTTTCTTTTATGCAAATGAAGAGGCTCCCCCTTCGCTGGATCAATTGCAGTTCATACTGGGGCGGCCGGTAAAGGTCCAAATGCGGCTTGCGCGCCCGTCGTGCGATAATAATCGTCAATGCCTTGCGTGCCGGTGATCAGTGCGCCGCCATATTTACGACAACGCCGGGCAAATCCGGCAATGAATTGACCGGCCGCGCCTTTGCCTAAGAGCGCCCAAGCCTCGTCGATGACGAGCGCCATACGCTCGGAGCGATCGCGCATCATGCGCTGATTGATTAGGAACATCAGCGCCAGCATCACAACGGCGCGCAGCTCAGGCTTGGATTCCAGATCCTTCATCTCAAAGACAGTCAGCATGTTATCGATGGCGAGCGTGGCGTCGCCATTGAAAAACGGTCCAAACAGTCCAGCACTCGTAAACGGCTTCAAAGCATTAGCGAGTTTCTCGCCCTGACGGCCGTCGCTTTTGAGATTGGCGGCAACATCATCAATGCCGGCACGCACACCTTTCGCATCCCACACCTCGGCGACCGCGCCATCAATCAATCCGCGTTCTTCCTGCGATGCGTTTTCTTCCCCCTTCGCCATTTGTTCGATCATGGCGCGGACGAGATTGAGACTGTCGGCTTTATAGTCAGTATCTTGCGCCGCGCGCGCTTCATCGAGCAGTGAGAACGGATTGATGCAAATATCCGCCTTCAGCGTGAAACTGACATGCCGACCTTCCAGCGCCTCACACATATGTTTGAAACTCTCGCCATCATCGATGACGGCGACCGCCGTGCCCGACCCACGAAGCCCGGTCACCAATTCCTGCATCAGAACAGATTTGCCCGACCCGGACGAGCCGATAATCGCGACATTATGATTGCCCTCGCCTTTGTTCCCAAAAGGCGACCAGAAGAATGGCGCGCCGCGTCGCCCAACCAGCATCAAGTCGGGAATATTCATGCCAAGATATTCGCCCTGGAGCGGCGCAACCTGGACCGCGGTGTCGGTGACCATGTATCTGAGGCGCCGAAGTTTGTTCAGATCTTCGCCAAGCCCGTCGGCGGTGGAAAGCGGCAAGCAGGCGGCCAAAGTTTGGGCACAGACAAAATGGTCTTTGGCCAGTTCCCAACCCATGCCGCGATAAATGCTCCGGACGGCGCGTTCTGCGGCTTCCGCCTCGCCACCACGAGAAAACACCATCACGAAGTAACCGGCGCGAACAAGACGCTGACCATCGCGTAAACGCTCGCGCACCCATTTCCAATCTTCCGCTTTAACTTTCAGCTCGGGCAAGAAGCGGCCAAGATTTGTGCCCGATTGCTGTTCGGCGCGCCCAAACTTTTGCCCCGCCAAGTCGACGCCTTTTTCTTTGGCCTGGAAGGTAATGCAGAGACTGGAGAGCACCGGACATGGCAGACGCAATTGATCATTTAAGGGATGGCCAATCGCCTGGCTCATCTCGCTCTGATGGAACCGATCAGGAAACTTGAACGCGGAAAACGCGCGCACATCGAACGTGTCGAACCGAAACTGCTCAAGACCAACTTCGCCGGGCGGCGCGAACGGCGAACGATCTTCCGGAGAGGTGGTTTCAAACAGGATACGGCCGCGTTCGATCCGCGCGGTCGTATCAGGTCGGACGATTTGCCGGTCGATCAGTTCAGCCGGATCATAGCTCGCTTTTGAGCGCGCAACGCCAATGCGCGGATTGAGTACATCATCGAGCAGACGGATGAGGGCATCGGGCGACAATTCGCGTGATGCTACGCCAAGATTTTTGAGCGCTTGAGAGACATTGGCTTTCAGGGTGATGAGCGTTTCCAGCGTCTCGGGGCTTGCTTCACCTTCCAGGCCGAGCGCCACAAACACTCGGAACTGTCTTGTAAACATCGGCGCATGGGCGGAGAGGCTATCGAACGCACCACGCCGGAAGTGATCAACCCGATGCTTGGCAAGTTTTGCAAAGAACGGGCTTGTCCCTCCGCGGGCCGTTGCCCAGCTCGTCAGGACCGGATCGATACGAGGGCTCGCCCAATTTATGATCTGAAGATGGGCTTTGTCCGGGATCGAGTCGGAGAACATCTCCGCAAGTACCGAAACCACGGTCTCGTCAGCGCCCAGGAAGGGTACAATTTCCAGGACCCACCCGACCGAGGCGGCATTGATATAGATCCCGTTATCACTATCGTGGACGCGGTAAGGACACATCTCAGACAATCGATCGAGGCTGGTCTCCTCACGTACGCGGTCAAACATCGAGCCTTCGCCGGTCAGGGCCGCGCCGAGACGGTTCAGGAGACCGAGCGGATCAGTCGTCATGGCTCTGATCCAGATCAGCGGTATTGTAAGTAGTCGGAGAAACGGTTCGACGGATAACGCGTGTCGTGGTTTCACCGATGCCTACAGGTAGACTGGCAGATGCGGTTTCATCGGTGTCAATAAGCGACGTCGGTGCAGTCGGACCGTCAACCAGCGATGTCGACTGTTCTGGCGTCTCCTCGACCGGACCCTCGATCCATTCCCCGGGTTTCATAACAGCGTAGATGGCGCGGGCGCCGTGGAAATGGCCCGACGCATCAATACTCGGGGCGAAGACGATCCGCGCAATCTCATCTGCGGTTCGCGCAGGCATGGCGCTCGATGCGGCAGAGATCGCAATCCGATCGGTCTCTGCAGCAATGGTCTCGCTCGCACTGCCAATGCCGCGCATGGACGGCGCCCCAACCAGTTCAGCGTCTAACGTCGCGATATCGGCGCAAACGCCATCGACCCTTGGACATGACCAGGTGCCGGCCACGTTTTCGAGTTTCACCGCGCTGGCGCAGCCGGTGACGCCGGTCATGGCAAACAGGCTAGAAATGAGCAGAATGTGTTTCACTGGGGGACCTCCTCATGGGTTAACCCGGCTTCGAGCCAGGCCCGCAATTGCTGTGTCGATTGAAAGCCCGCCATGGTCGCGCCATCGGGCCGCATGAAGGTCGGCGTGCCAGACATATTGATGGCGCGGGCGGCGGCGATTGCAGGTGTCACCACATCCCTGTCACACGCGCTGACAGGGACTTGTCTCGTGGCGTAATAGCTCTGCAACGCCGCTTCCGGGTCGTCCGCACACGCGATCGCATTTGACACATCTGCGGATTGGCTCATGCCGACGAGAAATTCACGCACTTCAATGTCGGGCGCATCGTGCAAGGCGTCAGACAGTCTTCGGCAGTAGCCGCAATTAATGTCGGAAAAGACCGCGACTTGATACTTGCCACCCTCATTGCGCAGGATCGATGCTTCGAAGGGGAGATCGCCCCACGTCACACCGACTTGAGTTTGAGATGTAAGATTTGGCCATGCTTCCGGCCGCAGCGTGGCGAGCGTCTCTTCTGTAAGATCGCGTTTGCCTTCAAGATCGTAGACCCGGCCGATAAAGGCATGCCGCGCGTCTGGATCAACATAAAAGACCGCCTTGCCCGCCACGACCTGGCACAGCGGCCCGAAGCCGTCGCAGGAGACCTCATCGACTTGCGTTTCCGCGAAGCGAGCCTCGACGGCAGCGCGTGGATCCGTTTGCGTACTGGTTTCCGTTGCGCCGCTGCTGCAGGCGGCGATGATTAGCAGACTGATGGGGCACAAGTTTCTGATCAGCATGTCGTGATCTCCAGAACAGGTTTTGTCGAAGTCGGTGTTGTCTCTTCGCGCGTGATCACCACCAGCGTCTCGCCGCGATGAAAGGCGCGCTGGACGTCTGCAGGTGGATGAAGGACGGGCTCGCCGAAACGCGCGATGAGGCGGGAGAGAACGCGTTCGCTGATATGTGCGCCAGCGCCTTGGGGGAGAAGCGCAGCGGCCGCGATCAGGCCGGCGAACCCGAAGAGGATGAGAGAAAGGACGGGAGGCAGCATCAATCGTCTGTCCCCCGCGCATAAAAGCCCGACAGGAAAACAATCTCGACATCGATCCCGGTCGGCATTTCAATGACAGGCTGGTATTGCTCGGCCCGGTCGATCAGATAGTCCGAGACCGTATCGGCCGCCGTGGCGAGGCCTTCGCCCAATCCGCCCGCGGCGATCTCACCCGCCGACAGTGGTTCCTGGCCGATGACGGTCGTGACGCCGCTACCAGATGCGCCGCCACCAAATACTTGATCGGTGTTGCGCGCGATGCCACGCCCGAAGCCGCCAACCACACCCGCGACCAAGGCTTTTGAAACAATGTCACCTTCGCGGGAAACAACGCGCCCGCGTACGCCGACCTTACCGAGTTGGGCGATATAGCCCTCGACCGGGCTTTCGGCGACTTCGCCGTCTTTTTCGCAGGTGATCTTCTGCAGTTTGACATAGACCCGCTCGGACGAAAGTTCCGCATGCGCGGCGCCATTCACAAGGCAGCCCGTCAAATCGACATCAATCTGTGCCCCGCCTTGCATGACCGACTTTGCCGGGCTGGTGATTCTGAGCAGGACCGGCTTTGGGTCGGCGGACAAACGCACGCCCGTCGACATGTCGACGCCGACCAACACCCGGGCCGAGGCATAGGCATTTGGCGGCACATAATCACCGCGCGCCGGATCAAAGACAGCCGGTTGCAATACGCCTGTCTCCAAACGATCAGCGACCGGGTCAAAGCTAATGATCTGTACGCTTCGGGGTTCTGGTTGTAACTCGGTGGTGGGGACGATCGTGCCGGGAGAGTTTGGGCTCCCCGGCACGATCCCCTGCCGCACAAATGGATCGCCGGCGGCAGAACCTGACGGAACCGGAGACAAAGGCGCGGAAGTCGAGTCTGAAAGGGTTTGCGATGTGGCCACCATACCGGCCATATCTTCAAGCATGGCGACAGCATCATCTTGTGTTCGGTTAAGCTCATCGCGCGCGGCTGCAAGTTCTACATCCTTGCGCGTCACCGTCTCTGACAAGCGCCGATTGCTTTCTTCCAGCCGTGACACGGCCCCTTCCAAGGCGCGCAGGCGCGTACCGGTCTCGGTCAGAAAATCATCAGCCATACCGGGTGGATTAATGACATCGGTCATAGCGCGGCGTTTGCGCAAATCCTCGGCTCGCGATTCATTGTTACCGCTATCGCCCGAAAAGACCCAAAGACCCGCGGCGATGACAGCCACACCAGCTGCGGCCCCTAAACCTAGACGCTGATTGCGCTGGCGTTTCTTATTGGCTTCGCTCATTGCGCAAAGGCTCCTTCACCCCGATCGACAATGAGGATTTGCGCTGTCTCGCCGGATTGAAGTGTGCGCGAGCCTTTCAGCGTCACCGAAAGAACGCCCGGCGCCATAAATACCGCTTCATCGACACTGACAGCGCCCGGAGTGGTATTACGAACGTTCAAAACGCGGCCTGTCAGATCGTGTCCTTCATAGACCGCGCTCACAGACAGTCTCAGCGAGCCAGCTGCGCGTTCGCGCTGATAAGGCCGCTCAATGCGATATCCATCCACAGTCAGCCCAGACCACATCGCCCGTGTCAGGCTTACGATCCTTGTTTCTTGAGGCGTGGACGCTGCTCTCGCTTGCGCCGCTCTTAAGGTAATCTCAGGGTTGCGGATCGAGATCTGCGTACTTGGCACTTCGCGGGCGGCCAGTTCAACTTGATAGGTGAACCCTTCTCGTGTCGTGACGAAAAAGCTGGCCGCCGAGGCGCGTTCGCCGCGCCGAGGATCTCGGGTGAGCGTTAGATAAAGATCGCCTTTGGCCGGTTCATGGACAATTGAAAAACCGGGTCCATCGCCGCCTTGACCCATCTGGACCGAAGCAGCGGCATCGCCAATAAAACTGAGGCGCGTGACGCCAGTGGCGGATACATAGCCCGAAATAACCTCACCGTCGCTCGCTTCGAGTAATTGTTGCGCTTCAGCGGGTATAATGATCGCCGCGACGGCGAGGCTAGAGAGTAAGTATCGGGTTCGCATCACTCTGCGTCCTCCCTGCCAACAGTGAGAGGCGCTGCGAGACTTTCCGCGTCATCGGCCTCAATCGGGTAGAAGTCTTCAAGCTGCAGCCGCATGGCGGCGTAGCGCCAATCAGCGGCAAACACTTTGGGGTCCTTGGAAACACGCTCTGGCCCGAGATATGTGTGCAGCTCGCCGCGGATCTCCGAGTAAAGACCTTCTGGATCGACGAAAATCTCAGTTGGATAGAAAACGGTCGCGGATTTCGTTGCGAGCAGCCTGCGTTCGGTTGCAATCAGCGCTGCTTCAATCTCGCCATGGGCGGCCGGATGAGCCAGGCGCAGGATGTTTTCTCGGAAGTAAGAGAGATTATGAGGGTGGCGATTGAGGAAGAGGTTCGCGACATCGCGCGTCACTTGTTCTAGATATTCTGCAGACGGCGCTTTCGAGGACACTGACGCATCCGCCGTCAAAGTCGGCGT
>JBCBSY010000099.1:0-6476 GCA_039818925.1 Pseudomonadota bacterium
TACGCGGCCATGGACAATCGCTGTCCGCATCAGGGCGGGCCGCGTATTGACCATCAAAATGCACAAGCGCCAGCGTCTTCCGACCAGCCGTGACAGTGGTCACACGCCCTTCTGCGAGCTGACTTTTTTCTGCAACCTTGTGCCACTCGAGCGGTTCATCCGATGCGCCCTGCGTCATGCCCAGCCCCTTTTTCTGCGCGCCGTCACTGGGCCCACTTGCCGCCTTGCTGGCGCGATTGAAAATCTTGTCAAAAAAAGAGCGCATGTCCAGCGCTTCACCCTCATTTTCGAAAACGTGTTTTGCAATTGTGTGCAGGAATAATAGGATGAAGCAAATCACAATTGTTGTCACATCAGATCGGCAAGGGCGGGCATGGCGAAAAGTTGGACAAAGGTTGCGGACTGGTCAAAACTTGAAGACCGCTCGCCTGCCTATGCTTTGGTGGCGGACGTTGACCTTGTCGTCATTCGTTATGACGATAAGGTGTCGGTATTGTATGGCCGCTGCCTGCATCGCGGCGCACTGCTGTCCGATGGTCATGTGGATGGCGACAATCTTATTTGCGGACTCCACGACTGGGATTACCGCCTCGACAGCGGCGTTAGCGAATACAACAACGAAGAAGTCCTGGAAAAGTTCAGCGCAAAGATTGAAGATGGCGCCGTCTATGTGGATGAGGCGGAAGTTGAAGCCTGGGCGCAAAAGCATCCGCAGCCTTTTGACCGCGAGGCGTATCAAGGGCTGTACGCTGACACGAATCCTGTCTCTGAAGAACCACATGTGGGCCTTATTCAAGGCTATGCGCGTGATGGTCTGGAGAAAACCGGTCACCATGGCGTCGTATCCGCTATGGGCGTGCCGCGCGATGACTTGCCGAGTTGGGATGATCTTCAGGTCTTAACCGCTCAGCTCCATCGGGTTCCGCTGCTTGATGACGAGCCGGTCAACACCATCGTCACCATTGGTCCGGCTGCGCAAAAACCGCTAAAGCTCGATATTCCGCTTTTCGTTTCCGATATGAGCTTCGGCGCTCTTTCGCGGGAAGCAAAAATCGCCCTGGCGAAGGGCGCTGAACAGGCGGGCACGGGGATCTGTTCGGGCGAAGGCGGATCGCTCGATGATGAACGCAAGGCCAACAGCCGGTACTTTTACGAACTTGCTTCGGCCCGGTTTGGGTTCTCCTGGGACAAGGTGCGCGAATCGGCCGCCTTTCATTTCAAAGGCGGCCAAGGCGCCAAGACCGGCACGGGCGGCCATTTACCCGGTGCGAAAGTCAAGGATGAAATTGCAAAAGTGCGTGACCTGAGCCCGGGAGATGATGCAATTTCACCGTCCCGTTTTCCCGAGTGGACAGATACAAGCGGGTTTCGCGATTTTGCCGATGAAGTCCGCGCACAAACGGGCGGCATCCCGGTCGGCTTTAAACTTTCCGCGCAGCATATCGAAAAAGATATTGATGCGGCGCTGGAGATCGGGGTCGACTATATCATCCTCGATGGCCGGGGCGGCGGCACCGGCGCGGCGCCGATTATTTTTCGCGACAATATATCCGTTCCCACGATTCCGGCGCTGGCGCGGGCGCGGCGTCATCTGGATCGCTGTGGCGCGAAGGATGTTTCTCTGATTGCAACCGGCGGGCTTCGAAAACCCGCCGACTATGTTAAAGCCATGGCGCTTGGCGCCGATGCTGTTGCGCTTTCCAATGCGCCGATGCAGGCGATCGGGTGTCTGGGCATGCGGGCCTGTCACACCAACAACTGCCCGGTCGGAATCGCTACACAAAAAGAAAATCTTCGAGCGCGGCTCGAAATTGAGATTGCCGCCAGGCGGCTTGCAAAGTTTTTTGGCGCTGCGACGGAATTAATGACACTGCTTGCGCGCGCCTGCGGTCATCGCAGCCTCTCTGATTTCAGCATTGATGACTTGACGACTTTTAAAAAAGATATGGCCGCCCTTTCCGGTGTCGCGTTTGGCGGCGATAGCCCGGTAGGTCGTTAAGATGGTGCTTGCGCAAATGATTGTTTATTTTGCGGCGCTCTATTTTGCGATCGGCGCCGTGGTGGGTCTTATATTCCTCGCCCTGGGTGTTTCGCGTCTTGACGCCGCTGCAAAAGGCGCCGGTGTCTTTTTCCGGGTGACGATTTTCGCCGGATGCGCCGTCTTGTGGCCATACATTGTTCTGCGTTGGCTTTCCGGAAAAGTGATCAATCAACCCATTGGGGGCCAGGCCGCTGGGGATCAGACCATGGGGGATCAGAAATGAAGAGGCCGCATCGACGTTTCCATTTGATCATCTGGATGCTGATCGCTCCGTTCACTTTACTTGCCGGGCTCTATTTCTGGACGCAACGTCCGATGACGCCATATTCGCAACTGCCGGCGTCCATTGCGCCGGTTGAGCAGGGGGATCGCTGATGGGGCATCAATATCAGGCGGTTCAGTGGAACAAGAATAAGATTGTCTATGATGTTTATGTGCTCGTCGCCATAGCGGTTTTTATTGGCGTTTTTGTGTTTGTAGGTCTTCAACCCCACCCGTCGGGGCACAACGCCGATCCGGTCGTATTATTGATCCGCGCGCTTGGCGTCACAGCGTTTGCAATGTTGACCGTAATCCTGACGATTGGCCCGCTCGCGCGGATCAGTCAGCGATTTCGGCCGATGCTTTACAATCGGCGTCATCTTGGCGTTATCACGTTTTTTGTCAGCGCGGCGCATTTCGGCCTTGCGCTGCTCTGGTATCACGGCGGCGGGCCGTTGAACCCGTTCATTTCTCTTTTTTTCAGCAATCCGCTTTACGATTCCATTCCGGGATTTCCATTTGAGGTCCTCGGACTGGGCGCGTTGCTCATTCTCTTTGTCATGGCGGCGACCAGTCATGATTTCTGGCTCAACAACCTTTCCGCGCCGGTCTGGAAAGCGCTGCATATGCTTGTCTATCCAGCTTACATGTTGCTGGTGTTCCACGTCGTACTTGGCGCCTTGATGACTGAAAAGTCGATCTTCTATCCGATTTTGACCGCACTTACTTTCCTTGGCGTGTCGGGGTTGCATGTCGCGACGGGCCTTCGGGAATGGCGCGCTGATAGCGGTATGAAATCGTTGAAGACGAAGGGCTGGATCGATGTTTGCGCGCCCGGCGATATTCCTGAAAAGCGCGCCGTCATCGCGCCGCTGCCAAAGGGCGATCGCGTGGCGGTGTTCCGCTATGACGGAAAAATCTCCGCCGTTACCAATGCCTGCCGTCATCAGAACGGACCGCTCGGAGAGGGGCGCGTTGTCGATGGTTGCATCACCTGTCCCTGGCACGGATGGCAATATCGTCCCGAAGACGGCGTTTCGCCGCCGCCCTTCACGGAGAAAATTTCAACATATAATGTAAAAATCGAAGATGGCCGCGTGATGCTTGATCCAAAACCGAACAAGCCAGGTGAACGCGCCGAACCGGCCATCATTCCGCAAGGAGCAGCGTCATGACGAAACAAAAAGGCGTCATCGATCCCGCGGCGCACGACAAACAGGAAATGTTCATCGGCTGGGCCAGGGCGCCCGCGGTCGACCGGCGGTTCTTAATGGGCGTATTGCCGCTGGGCCTCGCAGGCGCTGGCGGCGTCAGCTGGCTGATTGCATCGGAACTCGACGATCCCGGCGCCGGCGCGTGGCTCACCGATGTAACCCACAATGTGACCGGGGTTCTCACACATAAGCCTTATCCGATGATCCGTATGCCGGATCCGTCGGCGCCGTTCGGCATGCGGACGGTTTTAGTCGTAGCGCAAGGTAAGTGCACTTCCGCCCTTAAACTGGCGGAACAAAAAGGTCTGACCGTCATGGCGTCCGGTGCGCTTATCCAACGCAAAACACGGCAAATGCTGGAAGTGCCGCCCTTTCTGGAAAATTGGCTGGAAGTCCTAGATGAAAAACTCGTGGGCGCAGAGACTCTTATCGAGCCGCCGGTTGAGCAAATGGGCCGCGCCCGACTTTCCGGCACGATCATGGATTCAAAGTGTTTTTTTGGCGTGATGCGACCCGGCCGTGGCAAGACCCACAAGGCTTGCGCAAGTTTGTGCATTCGCGGCGGCATTCCGCCAAGCTTTTGGGTGCGGAGCGAAGACGGGCGCGAAAACGTACTGCTGATGACGGATGCTGTGGGCGGCCCTGTTCCGATGGATATTCTGCCGCTGGTTGCAGATCCGGTGGAGGCTGAGGGCGAACTCATTCGCGTCGGCGACCTTTTGCAATTTCGCGCAGATGTTTCCGCTTACCGCCGCCTCTAGGTCGGCGCCGCGCCGCTATCTGATTTTGCCGCGCCGGTCTTTCCATAGAGCCGCGAAAACGGCGCCGCCGTTGCGCCATGCAACACGACGCTCAAGAACACGGTGACATAAACCACGGCTTCGATTTCGCTCAAACGCCCCATTTCTTCATTCTCGACTGCAATCAGGAGAAACAGGATGCTGGCCAGGCCGCGCGGACCGAACCAGCCGAGAAAGGCGTGTGTTGGCATTTTCAGTTTTAATCCGATCAACGACAACGAAATCGGCGCCATGCGAATGACGGTGAGGCTCAGCAATGCATAGAGCACGCAGAATGCGGTGAAGAATTCTAGTGCCGCCGGCAGCAATGCGGCGCCGAAAATAAAAAAGATAACCAGACTGAAAAGCTGCCCTTCTTCTTCCACAAAATTTGTTAGCGAGCTGCTGCGCCTTGAACAAAATCCGCCGAAAACGAGGCCGCCCACAAAGGCGGCGATAAAGCCGTTGCCGCCCGCCAGGTGTGCGCAGAACAACGTCAGAATAGCGACGCCGATGCAGGTGAGATTGCGGAAGCTGTGGCTTATCCATTCTTTTCCGTCGGCGTAGTGAATGAGCTTTCCAAGCACAGCGCCGATGGCGGCGCCAACAAGAACGCCAACGATGACTTGCTGGCCGGCAAAGGCGAGCCAGTAGTCAAGTCCGCGTGCTTCGCTGTCCATCGACGCAAAAGAAAGCGCGGCGAAAAGCAACACCGCAGGCAAAGCGAGGCCGTCATTCAGGCCGGATTCCACCAGAACGCTCTGGCGAACGCGCTCAGGCACTTCCTTGCTGGTGACGACAGCGTAGCCAAGCGCCGCATCAGTCGGCGCCAGGATTACCGCAATTAACGCCGCTTCCTGCCATGATAGATTTGGAAACAGCCCTACCGCAAACAACGTTCCAAAGCCGATCGTGAGCGGCAGCCCCAGCAGCAACATGCGTCGTGGAATTCGATAGTCCTTGACGAGACGGCGGCTGTTTGTTGAGGCGGCGTCCGCAAACAGGATGAGGCCTAGCGTCAACTCGCCAAAGCCTTCCAACACGTGATTGTCGACATCGATCTCGAACACGCCAAGTCCCGCCTGGCCGGCGACGAGACCCGCGAGCATGAAGACCATGGGCGCGGAAACAACAGATTTGGCGAGGAGTCCGGAAAAGGCGCCATAAAAGACAATACACAAGGCAATGGCGATAAGCGGTTCGGTTATCAATGTCTGCGCCCCTCGATGTTTGATTCAAGCCTACGCAGATGCGTTGCGTTCGGACAGAGATGTCTCGATCACATTTTCTTCTGCGGGCTATTCTCGCTCCATATTCGTCATGCGATCTAATTCGACATGCTGTTTGCGATTCTTTCTGCGCCCAACTTGAGCAACGATTGATTGACGCGCTGAGATTTTACTTTTGTTGCTGTGAATTCTGGACGGTGACAGGCTCGACACGAATGGTATACCATTATAGTTTGGATTGAATTCTAATAATTGACAGATGGTCGATCGATGCGCGCAATCACGAAGACAGACGATCCGGAGGCGACAGCTGCGTTCGCGAACAGTCTGAAACAGATCGTGGGGGCGGATCATGTGACGACAGACCCGGATAGGGTCGCATTTTTCTCCCAGGACGTTTATTCGCGGGCTGATTATCCCGCTTCCCTTATTGTCGCGCCCGACAATGCGCAGGAATTGGTTGGCGTTATGCTGGCGGCGGCGGAAAATGATACGCCAGTCATCGCCCGTGGCGGCGGCATGTCTTATACGGGCGGCTATCTGCCCGCGGCACCGGGGGCGGTGATGATCGACACCCAGCGCATGAACCGTGTTCTGACAATTGACGAAAACAATATGTTCGTCACGGTTGAAACCGGTTGCACATGGGCGGCGCTTTTTGAAGCGCTGAGTCAAAAGGGACTTCGAACGCCTTTTTGGGGCCCGTTGTCCGGGCTTTCGTCAACGATCGGCGGGGGGCTTTCACAGAATAATGCTTTTTTCGGCGCCGGCGCTTACGGACCCGCATCGGAAAGTGTGACATCGCTGCGTGTTGTGCTCGCAGATGGAACACTGATTGACACTGGCTCAGCCTCTACCCGGAACGCGCTCCCTTTTTTCCGCCATTACGGCCCGGATATGACCGGGCTCTTTCTCGGCGATAACGGTGCGCTTGGCGTGAAGGCGGAAGCAA
>JBCBSY010000100.1:0-6461 GCA_039818925.1 Pseudomonadota bacterium
TGGCGTCATGATTTCCGCATCCCATAATCCGTACCATGATAATGGGGTGAAGTTTTTCGGACCGGACGGATTTAAGCTGTCTGATGAAACCGAGATGGAAATTGAACGGCTGATGAAGGACGGACCCGAAAAGGGGCTTGCGTCATCTGCCGACCTTGGTCGTGTGAAACGCATCGACGATGCCGGTGCGCGTTACATCGAATTCGCCAAAGCAGCTTTTCCGCGCAGGTCATCGCTGGAGGGTGTGCGCGTTGTTATCGATTGCGCTAATGGTGCGGGCTATAAAGTGGCGCCCACTGTGTTGTGGGAATTGGGCGCCGAAGTGAAAGCGATTGGCGTTGGGCCGGATGGTTTCAATATCAACCGGGATACAGGTTCTATAGCGCCGAAAAAAATGCAGGACGCCGTGCTTGAGTATCGCGCTGATATCGGCGTTGCGCTCGACGGCGATGCGGACCGTGTCATCATTTGCGACGAAGAGGGCCGGATCATTGATGGGGATCAGATCCTCGCATTGATTGCGCGCGCCTGGAAAAAAAGCGGCGCCCTTAAAGGGGGCGGCATCGTTTCCACCGTGATGGCGAATATGGGGCTGGAGAAGTTTCTTGAGCGTGAAGGACTGACGCTTGACCGCACGAAAGTCGGCGATCGCTACGTGGTTGAGGAAATGCGCGCCAAGGGGATCAATGTCGGCGGCGAGCCATCCGGCCATGTGGTGTTGTCCGACTATGGCACCACCGGGGACGGGCTGGTCACAGCGCTTCAGGTATTGGCCGTAGTCGCCGACGAAAACCGAAAGGTCAGCGATGTGTGCCGGTGTTTTGAGCCTTTTCCGCAATTGTTGAAGAATGTTCGCTTTGCCGGCGGTGACCCGTTGAACGCCCCTGGCGTCAAGGCCGCCATCAAAGCCGGCGAGGAAAAGCTCGGTGCAAAGGGCCGGCTGGTGATCCGCAAGTCTGGAACGGAGCCTGTAATCCGCGTTATGGGTGAGGCGGAAGACAACGCTCTGGTTCAGTCCGCGGTAAATGAGATCTGCAAGGCGGTTGAAGCGGTAAAATAACTGGAAAATAGATTAAGATAAAACGGCCGGACGCAAAGTCCGGCCGTTTTGTTATTAGAAAATGTGGTTGTAGAAGATTATGCCGCCTTTGTGCGCACGACCGGAAAATCGATATCGGTTTGCGCAACATGATTGATGTAGTTGGTGAGGATGTTGGCGACAACGACGCCAATTGTTTCAACGATTTCTCCCTCGGAAAGGCCGGCGTTGCGTGCCGCCGACAGATCGTCATTGGAAACAAACCCGCGCTTGTCAACGACGGCGACGGCGAACTTCAAAATGGCGTCGAGTTTTGGATCGGAAGACCGCCCATCAAGCCGTGCAGCAATCTCCGCTTCATCAACGCTGAGGCTTTTTGAAATGGCTGAATGCGCGGAAGCACAGTAATCACAGCTGTTTGCGCCTGCGACGGTGAGCGCAATCGCTTCCCGGGTTTTCTGGTCGAATGATCCTTTGCCAAGGGCTTCGTTAAAGCCAAGCGCGGCTGAAAGAACAGCCGGTTCGTTTGCCATAACCCGATAAAGATTGGGGACGGCGCCAACTTTGGATTTGATCGCGCCGAAGAGTTCAGCGGCGGCAGGGGAGGCGTCGCTATCGGAAATCTGTGTTAATCTGGCCATTGGGTTTCTCCTTTTTCGTGCCGGGGCGCGACCGGCGAATTTATAATTTAGTCTTGCGCCTCATGACGCAGCTTCATATATAATTACGGACTGATCGGTCAATAATTGATCTGGCTGTGAGAAGTCACGTTTGTGTGAGAGGCGAAAAATGGCGAGGTTGCGCGAGTTTGATATTGATGAGGCGCTGGACGGCGTCATGGATGTGTTCTGGCGAAACGGATATGAGGGCGCATCGATGCAAGCGATTGAGGCGGCCACAGGCCTCAACAAACAAAGCCTTTACCGGGTGTTTGAAGACAAGCGGGCGATGTATCTCGCGGCGCTGGCGCGCTACGAACAGGAAGAAATGGTGAAGGCGCAAGCCGTCCTCACAGGCGAAGGATCGGCGCGACAGCGTTTTCAGATCATCTTCAATGGGCTTGTAAGCCTTGCAGCGAAAGGCGACCGCAGCGGGTGTTTTTTATGTAACGCTGCGACAGACCAGGCGCAGCTAGATGCGCCGACGCAGGAGTTTGTCGCCGGCGCCATGCGCCGTATTGAGAAGCTCTTTCGAACGGCGCTATCCGTTTCGGAGCCATATAGTAGTGATGAAAAACTACGCGATGCACGCGCGGCTTCGCTGCTGGCGGTCTATTTTGGTATTCGCGTACTGACCAAGGCGAATGCGCCGTTGCGCGCCATCAGGGCGGCAAGCGAAGATGCGCTTGCGTCGATATAGAAGCCCGCCAGCGCGATACGCACGCCAGCGGGCGGGGCCGTTCAAACCGATTGTGACTTAGGCGAGAATACGGATCTCGGCACGGTGTGAACAATTGCGTCGGGCGATCCGGCGAAGGCGCTTGTTCCGGACGTAGTGCGCTTCAGGCCCGCGAGCGTCAACAGTGCAAAGCAGGCGCGGACCACGGCGGGTGCGGATCACCTCTTCAATCAAAACGATCCGGGCGCGATAACGGGTGCGGAACACTTCGCGATTGACAATCCGGCCGCTGCGGCCGCGATAGCCGTGACGGCGGCCATAGTAGTCTCCACGATAGCCGCGCCGGTCATAGTAGCCGTCATTGCCGACAGTAATAGAGAAGCTGACACTCGAATCGCGGCGCGCTTTGCGGTCCGGCCCGTCGCGGTAGTACCCGTCTGCTTCATAATAGTCGGCCGCATGGCTGCGATTTTCATGATCGTACCGGCTCTGGTCCGGTTTCGCCCACGCCGCGCCAGTTGTAACAGTCGCAAGGGCGATCCCGGCGGCAATAAAAGGTTTCAAAAACTTGTTCATCTCGCTCTCCGTGCTTGCCCCAGCCGGATTTCGATGAGCGCCAACATTGCGTCTGAATGCGGCGAGATTGGCGCGATTTCGGGCCAAAATACGGCCACATTTGAATTTGCCGCACAAAAAAATGTGAGGAGGCTGTGAATGCAAGGGCGCTGGGCGATTGCGCCGTTTCGCCAAATCATTTTACGAATCACTCATGATCCCGGAACTTCCAAAAATCGACGACAAGACCCAGGACGCTGCGCCGTCGCTCGACCGGTGCGGTCTTGCGGCGGCCATCGAGATTATCGGCGACCGTTGGACCTTGTTGATCGTGCGCTCGGCGCTATACGGCGTGACGCGATTTGCGGAAATGCAAAGCACGCTGGGGCTGCCGCGGACAGTCCTTTCGAACCGCTTGAAACGTCTGGTGGAAAACGGCGTTTTGCGGCGCCGTGCTTACAAACAGGCGGGACAGCGCACGCGCCACCAATATGTGCTGACCAAAAAAGGCGTCGATCTGGCCTTGCCATTGATCGCGTTGATGCATTGGGGTCAAAAACATGTATTAGCCGACGCCAATGAAGCGGGTATTGTCAGCCGCCGCACCGGTGAACCGCTTCAACTCGGTCTTGTCAGCGAAGCCGGGTCGACTGCGCCCCTTGCCGAGGCGCAGTTCAAACCGGCCGCATAAAACCCGGCGATCAGGCTGTCGTTACAATCATATGCGGCTCGCCATTTGATGTTTTGGCCTCACTTGCGCCGAACTTGTTGACGACAGCGGATACACGGCTGCGGTAGGCGGAAAAGCTCTCAAACGTGACGACGTCGACCGCTTGATCAAAAAGAACCGTGATCCGCGTATGCGCCCGCGCTACAGGCTGGGCGGCGACGATCTCGCCTCGAAAGCCCTGGCCCAGATAAAGTCCCGTCACGCGTGCGCCAGGCAGGAGAGAGGGCAAGGCCGGCTTTTGCGCAACGGCGCTCGCATGGTTCCAGTCCCGAAAACCATGCTGATGGGCGATCATTTCCAGGCTTTGGCTATGGCTGATCTCGGTTCCGTGCCGCTTCAGCCTGGCGCGCAAACGTCGGGCGTATTTCTTCATGATGTTTGTCGAAGGTGGGTAGATGTTATCTACGGTCATGATAAGCCTCAAAATCACTGGCGCGCGGATATGTTCGATGGGGCTCGCATTGCCATCGGTCCGCCGCGCCTTTTTTGTTTCAGGCTGATCAGAACGGTATTGAAGGACTTCACCAAAGCTTGAATGCTCGCGAGCGGCAGGGGCCTTCTCCCACGCGCCTTGCCATAGGCCGCCGCCGGCCTTCCTGTCAATTGGCGTTCTAGCGGCGGTTGCGTTGCGATCCTGGAACCGCCGCCAGTGCCGCAACCAGAATGGTGAACACGCCAAACCCGAAAACCAGCCAGGAAGCGCCCACATCGATCCCCAGGCGGAAAGCAGCGTTCGGGAAGAGTTGAATGCAAAGCGCGGTCAGGCAGCATAATATCCCGATCCAGATCAACGTATTGGTCATCAGGCTCGCTTTCTCTTTTGTCGCCGGTACGGTTCCGGTGGAATCGCGCTGTGGGATATTGCGTAATGCGGGCGCTTGTTTGAAAACCTTAAGGCGAAGTTGCGCCTCTTTGGCGCCCGTCTGCCTTATGGGCGTAACAGGAATTGGATGACTTGCATGAAAGGCCGCGTTCTCATCATCGCAGGCTCCGATCCGTCCGGCGGGGCCGGGATCCAGGCGGACATCAAAACGGTGACTGCGCTTGGCAGTTATGCGGCGACGGCGATCAGCGCGATTACGGTTCAGAACACGCGCGGCGTCAGCGCCGTTCACACGGTCGCGCCGGATGTGATCGCCGCGCAGATCGAAGCTGTTATGGGCGATATTGGCGCCGATGCGATCAAGATCGGCATGATCAGCGATGTTGAGACTGCGCAAATTATCGAAGATGCGCTCAAGCGCTATTCTGGCATTCCGGTTGTGCTTGATCCGGTTCTTGTGGCCACTAGCGGTGACGCGCTCGCATGTGGCGGCGTCGCTGATTTTATCCGTTCACGGTTGATTACTGGTGCAGCGCTGATCACGCCAAATAGCGATGAAGCAGGGGCGCTCACGAACATCGCCATCAAAGATCGGGACGCAATGGTCGCTGCGGGCAGGGCGCTAGTTGAAGCGGGTGCTGGCGCCGGGCTTGTGAAAGGCGGACACCAGAAGGGGGATGTGATTGAAGATGTGTTGATTCAACCTGATGGAGAACACATCTATTCCAATGTGCGCATCGACACCACATCGACCCATGGCACCGGCTGCACGCTTGCGTCGGCGATCGCCACGGGGCTGGCGCAGGGGATGGCTTTGTCAGCAGCAGTGGAGCGCGCCATCGGTTATGTGCGCAAGGCGATTGAAACCGCGCCTGGCTATGGCGGCGGGCATGGCCCGCTCAATCACGCACACACAGTCAGGTCATAAAGCCATTCTGCCAAAGTAATGAAAATTTCTACGTTGCCCTGATCCGGTATGGGCGCGTAAGAGCGGGGGCGATCTCAGGAGGCCGCAATGACTGCTTACGACTTTGAAACGCTCGATGTTTTTACTAACCGGAAATTCTCGGGAAATCAGCTTGCTGTGATCAACAATGCGGTGGGGCTGACCACTGAGCAGATGCAGACGATTACGCGTGAGTTCAATCTCGCCGAGACAAGTTTTGTTCTGCCGCCTGAAGACCCTTCAAACACAGCGCGCGTAAGGATTTTTACGCCAGGTTATGAAATGCCGTTCGCGGGCCACCCTACTGTCGGGACAGCGATTGCCATCGCCCGCGCCCGGGGCCTGATAGGCGAAGTCCGGCTTGAACTGAATGCCGGGGTGTTTCCGGTGACGGTGACCCTTTCAGATGAGGGCGGATTTGCGGAATTTGAAAATCCCAATTTGCCGAGCGAAACCGGGCCCCCGCCCTCCATTGAAAATCTTGCAGCGGCGCTCTCGTTGCCGGTGAACGCACTTGACGCGGGCGTGCATCAACCACGGCGCGCCGGCGCCGGAGTTGACTTTGTTTATGCCCGCGCATCACTTGACGACGTCAGAAAAGCCAAAGTGAACAGCGCCGCCTGGGCCGCGCTCGGCATTGATGAAGTCGTTGGCGTATATCTTTATGCGGCGGGCGGCGAGGCTGAGGATGCGACTTGGCATGTGCGCATGTTCGCACCGGGCGCAGGCATCTGGGAAGATCCGGCGACCGGCAGCGCCGCTGTGGGGCTTCCTGCGCAAATCATCCGTAGTGAGAATATTGAAGATGGTGTTCACCGATGGGTGATCGAGCAAGGTTATGAAATGGGACGGCCGAGCCGTATTATTGCGACCGTTTCCATCAACAGCGGCGCCGTTTCGTCCGTGCGTGTCGGCGGCGACGCCGTTTTCATGCAAAAGGGTCAGCTTTTTGCCTGACCGTCCCTGTTGATGGAAACGGTCGCAATAATACGGCTCGGCCGTCCCATTTCATAACCTTGCTCGATCACCC
>JBCBSY010000101.1:0-6455 GCA_039818925.1 Pseudomonadota bacterium
ACGCGCGAATGAATGGGAGTCAAAGGCTGAGCTGGCGATTGCCAAGGGCCGCGAAGACCTCGCTCGCGGCGCCGTCGCAGCCAAACGCAAAGCCGAGGAAATGATTGACCTGCTCGATCAGGAGCTGAAGGCGATCGAAAATACGGTTGACAAAACCAATGACGACCTCGAACGGCTGCAGGCGAAGCTGAAGGAAGCGCGCGCGAAGCAGCGTTCGCTCGAAATTCGCCGTCACGCCGCTTCCGACAGTGTGCGGATCAGCCGTCAGGTTAATGACGGGCGTATCGAAGACGCGCTTGCCCGGTTCGACCGCTATGAGCGCCGTATTGACGAACTTGAGGCGGAAGCGGAAAGCTGGGCGTTAGGCCGCCCGAAGACGCTGGAGCACGAATTTGCGGAGCTAGAGGCTGAAGACGCCGTCAATGCCGACCTTGAAGCCTTGAAAAAGCGCGTTGCAGACCGCACGTCTGGCAGCGGGCAATCTTAAGGGAAGGGCAAAGGGGCTAGCGCTATGGAAGACGGATTTATGGCGATCGCTATCGTTGCGATCATCTTTGTGGCCTGTCCTGCAGTGTTTCTGCACTATCAGGCGGAATTGAGAAAAACCAAGTCAATCTCAGCCGACGATGAACGGCTGGTGGACGATCTCTGGAAAACGGCGCAACGCCTTGAGCGGCGCGTTGATGCGCTGGAGACGATCCTAGACAAAGAAGCGCCGGACTGGCGCAGGGAGTATCCGGAGCGGCCACATGCCTGAGAACCATCACCACCATCATCACCACCATTGGCGTGAACGCGACAGTTATGCTTATCGCGCCGGCAAACCGGGACCGGGACCGAATTTTCACCGGCTTCGGCGTGATACGAAACGCGGCGTTATCGCTGGCGTATGCGCGGGCTTTGCAGAGTATTTCGGCTGGAATTTAAAATGGGTGCGGATTATTTCCGTTATCGCGACGTTTATGTTTTTTCCGCTTCCGGCCTTAGCCTATCTTGCGGCGGCGATTTTCATCAAACGCGACACTGATATGCCGGCGCCGGAAAAATTCCGCGATAAGGAAGAAGAACGTTTCTGGCGCACGTTTTCAACGCGGCCAAGAGCCACGTTTTCAGAACTGAAGCATCGGTTTCGGGCGCTGGATGTGCGTGTTTCCGATCTTGAACATGCAGTGACATCGAACGAATACGGATTGAGAAAAGCCTTCCGCGATCTCGAACGCGGAACCTGATTTAAACGAAGCGTGAAGTAAGTGAGGATGCCTGTGTGCGCAGGCGGATACGGGGAACGTGCGTCTTGTTTGAGACAAAGGCGCATGAAGAGGAGAGAGAAAATGACTGCATTGATCATGTTTGCAAAGGCGATTGCCCTGATCGTGCTGGCGCTCGCGGCTTACGCAGGACTTGCTATATTGCTCGGCTATGAACCGGCGGCGGCGAGTAACCTGTCGCAGTGCAAAGTGACGCCGGCGCCGGTGTGCCTGTTCACGATTATATAGCCTTGCGTCAGATCACTTTGAACGGCTTGCCGATGTAATGCAGCCTGTTTAAGCTAACATCACCATCAGAGCTTTCAAAGAGAGCTCCAGCGAGGACGCAAGGTGATGAACAAGGGCAAGCGCAATAGCGGCGCGGGCGAGGGAAGTGCTTCCGGCCAACCGAGAAAACCACGCCGCGCTTTACAAAATGAGAAGCCCCACACCCCAATAAAACGGCGCCGCAATCCAGTCCGCCTGGCCGCACTTGATCTTGGCACCAACAATTGCCGGTTATTGATCGCCGCCCCTCGCGGACGCGGATTCCGGATTGTCGACGCATTTTCAAGAATTGTGCGCCTCGGTGAAGGACTGTCCCAATCCGGTGTTCTGTCGGACCCGGCCATGGACCGCACCATCGACGCATTGAGAGTCTGCGCGGAGAAAGTCGAAAAGCGCGGCGTCACGCATATGCGCTGTATTGCGACGCAGGCTTGCCGCGGCGCGGGAAATGGCGGGCAGTTTCTTGACCGCGTAAAATCGGCCGTCGGTCTGGAGTTCGATATCATCTCGACGGAGGAAGAAGCGCGTCTGGCGGTCGCGGGATGTGCGGAGCTTATGGACATAAATGCGAAGGCGGGATTGATCTTCGATATTGGCGGGGGTTCGACTGAGCTGTCATGGGTAAGGCGAAAAGCGCACGGTTCTGGCTTTGAGATCGCGGCGTGGACGTCAATGCCGGTCGGCGTCGTCAGCATCGCCGAAAAATGGGGCGGCCGGGAAATGACGGCGGCCACCTATGCGGCAATCGTCGATGACGTCCGCGCGATGATCGCAAGGATGGGCGACCCGGCGAGCATGAAAGCGCTGTTCGCCGCTGATGCGGCCCATCTCCTCGGCACGTCCGGGACAGTGACGTCCATCGCCGGGGTGCATCTGGGGCTTTCGCGCTATCGTCGCGACAAGGTCGATGGTCTGTGGCTCACCCATAAAGAAGCGCAAAGCGTCACACGTAAACTGCGCAGCATGAGTTTTGAAGAGCGGGCGGATGAACCTTGCATCGGTGTTGAGCGCGCTGACCTTGTCGTCAGCGGCTGCGCCATTCTCGAAGCATTGCAGCTTGAGTGGCCGGCCAGCCGCATACGCGTGGCCGACCGGGGTTTGCGTGAAGGCATCCTCGCCGATCTGGCGCGTCAGGCGAATGCGCGTCAGCGCCGCCGATGACAGCGCACAGCTGCTAAGCGCCGCCGTGCGAACCTACTGTACTGTGTAGTAGGTAGGCGATCCGGGTCCCACCGGCAGGTCAAGTCCGAACGTCCACAGGACAAAGAACAGCGACCAGGTCAGCAGGAAAAAGATCGTATAGGGGAGCATCATGGCGATCAGCGTGCCGACGCCGAGATTTTTGTCATAGCGTGTCGCCCAAGCGAGGATCAGGCCGAAATAGCTCATCATGGGTGTCACGATATTCGTTGAGGAATCGCCAATCCGGTACGCCGCCTGGATTGCTTCCGGAGCGTAGCCAATCAACATCAGCATCGGCACAAAAATCGGCGCCGTCACGGCCCATTGCGCGGATGCGGACCCGAGCGAAAGATTAATCACCGCACACATCAGGATGAAAAAGAAAAACACACTCGGGCCGGTCATCCCTGTGTCCTGAAGGAACTGGGCGCCGGTTACCGCGCTGATGGCGCCGAGATTGGTCCAGCCGAAAAAAGCGACAAACTGCGCCGCAAAAAAGACCAGCACGATGTAGAGACCGAGAGAGGCGAGCGCCGCCGCCATCGCATCAATAATGTCACGATCTGTTTTCATGGTGCCCACGGCGCGGCCATAGGCGTAGCCTGTAACGACGAAAAAGATCAGTATCCAGACGACGAAGCCGCGGAAAAACGGCGAATTGATCCGGTCGCCTGTCTCCGGATTTCGCAAGACGCCCCATTCCGGCAACAGCGTGAAGGCCATAAAGGCAAAGACGCCGAGTACGGCGATGCCTGCCCACAAAAGGCCTTTCTTCTCCTCGCCGGTGAGAGTTTCCATCATGCGTTTGTCGAGAATAGTGGGGTCGGCGTGCGAAGAATCGTACTGCCCCAGCTTTGGCTCGACGATGAAGATCGTCACCAGCGACCCGACCGTCGTGATCAAGAATGTCGACGCGACCATGAAGTACCAGTTGGCCGTGGCCAGGACGATGTAGTCGGGATCGAGCAGACGCGCCGCTTCCTGGGTGATGCCGGCGAGGAGGGGGTCAATGGTGCCGATCAGCAGATTGGCGCTGTACCCGCCGGATACGCCGGCAAACGCCGCCGCCATGCCTGCGAGCGGATGGCGCCCGAGCGCGTAAAAAATGGCGCCGGCGAGCGGGATCAACACCACATAGCCGACTTCGGATGCGGTGTTGGAAACAATCCCGGCGAATACGATCGCGACGGTCACCACGTGACGCGGCGCCGACAAAACCATGGCCCGGACAGCCGCGGACAAAAGTCCTGAACGTTCCGCGACGCCGACCCCGAGCATCGCAACCAGCACGACGCCAAGCGGGGCGAAGTTCGTGAAGTTGGTGACCAGATTGGTGAAAATGCGCCTGACGCCATCGCCGTTCATCAGGCTGACCGCGCGGATCATCCCGTCCTCCGCGACGCCGCGCGCCCCGGCCGGCCGCGGATCTTCGACCGCAAGGCCGATCCAGCCGAAAAAGCCTGAAAGAAAAACGATCCCCAACGCCAGAATAGCGAACAAGGTCACCGGATGGGGAAGCAGGTTTCCCAACCATTCAACGGTGTCAAGAAATCGGGTGAAGGCGTTGCGGCGCGCTACGGCCGCCTGCGGTTGCCCTTTCGGCATAAACAATCTCCAATCGAGCAAGTCGCTGAAAAGCGCTGATTGGAGAGTGATCGGCCCGTAAAATCAACCGGCAGTTTGCTGATCGGTTTTGTAAAAATTGGGTGCGGGGAGAGGATTTGAACCTCTGACCTTCAGGTTATGAGCCTGACGAGCTACCGGGCTGCTCCACCCCGCGCCAACTTTCCCAGCTCTGCAACGGGGCGTGATAACCGCACGCCCTTGCAATCGGGAGAGCGGGATATAGCGAAGCCGGGCAGCGCCCGCAAGGGCCGGGTCAGGAATATTTCCAACGCCCTGCGGCCTGCAGGGTTAAGCATTTTCCGGCAGGTCCGCCGCTGTTTCTTCGACAATCATATCCACGACCTGGATCATCGCCTCATCATGGTCTGCGCCGGCGGCGCGCGCCTGCGTGAAGGTCTCAACTTGCCGGCAGGCATTGGTGCCGCGTTTGAGGATGGTGCGCGCATGCTGGACTTCAGGCAGCCGAGCGCAGTTGCGTCTTCGGTGACCATTTCGATCACTTCCTCGATCAGCGATGCGAAGGGCACGCACTCGCCGCGCCCGAGATCGATCATGCTTTTGGTGCAGCCATAGCGCTGGGCGCGCCAGCGGTTTTCCTCCAGCATAATGCGCGGATAAATACGCCAGCGCAGATTGCGCTGTTTGATGCGCGCCAGCATTCGGAGCACCGACTGATAGAGGGCGGCGATGCACAGCGCGTCTTCGATGCGTGCGCAAACATCCGTAATGCGCATTTCCAGTGTCGGAAAGCGCGCGCTCGGGCGCATGTCCCACCAGAGTTTCGTTGAGTCTTCCATGACGCCGGCGCTGACAAGGCGTTCAATCATGCGCTCATACTCAGACCAGCTTTCGTACCGGTCCGGAATACCGGTACGCGGCATGGAGTCGAAAATCCCAAGACGCGAGCATCGCATCGCCATGTCGTGACCACCCCAGAAAGGGGAAGATGTCGACAGCGCGAGAAGATGCGGCAGGAAGTAGCGCGTTTGATTAAGCAGGTCGATGCGCAGTTCCTTGTCTTCAACGCCCGCATGAACATGCATACCGCAAATCAGCATACGGCGGATCACGCCGCCCATATCCGCGTCAAGCATATCATAACGCGGCGCGGCGGTGTGCTTTTGTCGACCCCATTGAGCGAAAGGGTGCGTTGAGGCTGCCATCAACTTCATCCCGTGCTTCTCGGCGGTGTTGATGATGACGGATCTGAGCGCGGTCAGATGGTGACGCGCTTCCGAAATGTCGGCGCAGACCGGCGTGCCGATCTCGACCTGGCATTTGAGAAATTCAGGCGTCACGCGTTCGCCGAGGCGGTCTTTGCAGTCCTTCATGAAGTCCGGCGACGGCTCCGGCACCAGATCCCGAGTCTTCGGGTCAATCAGCAGGTACTCTTCTTCGATGCCGAGTGTCAGCGCTGGCAGCATGGCGCAGCCCTTTCTGTTAAGGTCTTTCTGCAGTTGTCATTTCAATGTGGCGAACGCCTCTCGCCAGAATGTCCGCCATTTCCGTCACCCCTTCTTCGTTAAGAATGAGATCCTGGCGGATCTCCAAGGTCAGGTGAGGAAGTTTACGAGGTCCGATATGGCGGTCAACGGAGTAATTGAACTGTCGGGCGTCATAAGGTTCGTTGTCGCCGATACGCCAGTCTTTTACTGTGCTGAGATAGTCGATCATGCTGCGGGCGGAGCGTTCATCCTCACGCCAGAGCAATCCGACGGACCACGGCCGGTCAGAAGCCGCGCCCATCAGCCGGTTGGTAAAGCTGTGCACCGAGACGACGAAGGGATGTGCGCCGGAAGCCGTCATCTTATCAAGCACGCCGTCCAGGTCTTCGTGATACGGAACATGAAAACGCTCAATGCGTGCGGCGCGCTCTTCGCTGTTCAGCATCTGGTTGCCGGGAATAGGGATCTGATCGCTGGCTGCGGGGATGAGATCATCCACCTCAACGGCGCGGTTCGGGTCTACGACAAGGCGTGAATAGCCGCAGCGAAAGAATGTCGCTTCCAACCGTTCAGCAAGCGCGCACGCCAGAGCGCCGGCGCCGATGTCCCATGCGATATGGGTCTCGAGAATATCGCCGGGCAGACCGAGACAGTTAAGATCGTCCGG
>JBCBSY010000102.1:0-6396 GCA_039818925.1 Pseudomonadota bacterium
ACCTCGACTTGCGGCGGCGATTTCAATCCGAACGCCGCCTCGCCTGATGAAGCCCGGGATTGGGCCGTTAACAAGAAACTAAGAGCGCCTCTTACTCCTCAATCACTTCCACAAGATGCGGGATCTTGTTGATCATGCCGCGCACGGAAGGGGTGTCTTCAAGTTCGCGCTCACGGCCCATTTTGTTCAGACCAAGACCGACCAACGTCGCGCGCTGGTCCTTTGAGCGGCGGATCGGGCTGCCCGTCTGGCGGACTTTCAATGTTTTTTTCTGCGCCATGATATCGTTCCTTTAGGCGGCGTCTGCAGCGCTGGCGTCTGACGAACGGCCGCGATTGGAAAGAATGTCGGAAACCTTCTTGCCGCGTTTGGACGCCATGGTGCGCGGGCTGGACTGATTGGTCAGTGCGTTCACAGTCGCGCGAACCATATTGTATGGATTTGACGAGCCGATCGACTTCGCCACAACATCCTGAACCCCGAGGGTTTCGAAGATAGCGCGCATTGGTCCGCCGGCGATAATGCCGGTTCCCGGCGGTGCCGAGCGCAGCACAACCTTGCCGGCGCCCCAACGGCCCGACGCATCATGATGCAAGGTGCGGCCTTCGCGCAGCGGCACCCGAACAAGATTGCGCTTGGCTTCCTGCGTCGCCTTGCGGATCGCTTCAGGGACTTCGCGCGCCTTGCCTTTGCCGAAACCGACGCGACCTTTTTGATCGCCAACAACGACCAGCGCAGCAAAACCGAAGTTCTTGCCGCCTTTCACAACCTTTGCGACGCGATTGATGGCGACAAGCTTGTCGACAAACTCGTCGCGTTCATCCCGATCGCCTCTGCCGCGTCCGCGGCCGCGTCCTTCTTCACGGGCCATGCTTCTCGTGCTCCTTAAAACTTAAGACCGGCTTCGCGCGCGGCGTCCGCAAGCGCTTTGATCCGGCCGTGAAAAATATATCCGCCGCGGTCGAACACGACATTCTCAACGCCTGCCTTAACGGCGCGCTCGGCGATGATCTTGCCGACCTTCGCCGCCGCATCCTTGTCAGAGCCCTTGCCGAACTCTTTTTCCAGCGAGGACGCCGACGCAAGCGTCTTTCCCTGCTTGTCGTCGATCACCTGCGCGGAGATGTTCTTGGACGAACGGTGCACAGACAGACGCGGACGGTCGGTAGAGACCTTCTTGATCTTTCGCCGTGTGCGACCCGCCCGCGAAACAAGATTTGTTCTTTTTTGATCGGCCATTGTCCGATTTCCTTCAACGAAGCGTTACTTCTTCTTGCCTTCCTTACGGAAGATATATTCATCGACGTATTTCACGCCCTTGCCTTTGTATGGTTCGGGCGGACGGAACGCGCGGATTTCCGCAGCGGCCTGTCCGACCTTCTGCTTGTCGATGCCGCTGACGGTGATTTCCGTCGGCTTCGGCGTCGCCAGCTTGACCCCATCCGGCGCCGGATAGTCGATGTCGTGGCTGTAACCGAGCGCAAGGCTGAGGGCATTGCCCTTCATCTGCGCGCGATAGCCAACCCCGACAAGCTCAAGCGTCTTTGTGAATTCGTTTGATACGCCTTCAAGCATGTTTGCGATCCGGGTGCGGCTCATGCCCCACAAAGACCGGGCCGACTTTGTATTATCAACAGGCTTGACGGTGATCTCATTGTCTTCAAGCGCAACTGTGCACAGCTCGTTGACAACGAAGTTCAGCTCGCCTTTCGGACCCTTGGCGCTGACCGTCTGACCGTCAATATTGACAGTGACGCCGCCAGGCACGGGAATCGCTTTCTTACCGATGCGGGACATGGATCTCGCTCCCAGCGTTAATAGACTTCGCAGAGCACCTCGCCGCCAACATTGGCGTCGCGGGCTGCTGCATCGGACATGACGCCCTTCGGCGTCGAAACAATCGAAATGCCAAGACCATTGCGAACGGACGGCAGATCGCGCACGGACGAATAAACGCGCCGGCCTGGCTTTGATACGCGGCGGATCTTCTGAATCACCGGAGAGCCTTCATAATATTTCAGCTCAACGTCAAAGCTCGGCTTTTCGCCTTCCTTTTCCACCCGGGAATAACCGCGGATGTAACCCTCGGTCTGGAGCACATCAAGCACCCAGCCGCGTAGCTTGGACGCGGGCACGCTCATAGTGGAATGACGGCGCATCTGCGCATTGCGGATACGCGTGATCAAATCGCCGACAGGATCATTAATAGCCATTTTCTCTCGGCCCCCTTACCAGCTTGACTTTACGAGGCCAGGAATCTTGCCTGACGACCCAAGTTGGCGCAGTGCGATTCTGGACATTTTGAGCTTGCGGTAAAACCCGCGCGGACGACCGGTCACCAGGCAGCGGTTGCGGATGCGCGTCATTGAAGAGTTGCGCGGCAATTCCGCCAGTTTCAGCGCCGCCATGAAGCGCTCTTCGCCGGGCTGATCCTGATCCTTGATGATCGCTTTCAGCCGGTTGCGCTTCGATTCAAACTTTTTCGCCATGCGGCGGCGTTTGAGATCGCGCTCGACCATTGATTTCTTAGCCATTGTTTCTCCTTCTCAAGCCGGTTTCCGCCAGATGCGGACCTTGCCCAATGCCTTTGTTACTTGCGGAACGGGAAGTTGAATTCCCGCAACAGTTCACGCGCCTCATCGTCATTGGTGGCGGTGGTGCAAACGATGATGTCCATGCCCCGGATCTTGTCGACTTTGTCGTAGTCGATTTCCGGGAAGACGATGTGTTCTTTCAGACCCATGGCGTAATTGCCGCGACCGTCAAAACTTTTTGCGTTGAGACCGCGGAAGTCACGCACGCGCGGCAGCGCAACCGTAATCAGGCGATCCAGGAATTCGTACATGCGGTCCTTGCGCAACGTCACTTTGGCGCCGACAGCCATGCCTTCGCGCAATTTAAAGCCGGCAATCGACTTCTTCGCCTTGGTGACGACAGGCCGTTGGCCCGCGATCAGCGTCAGATCAGCGAACGCCGCATCCACGGCCTTGCGATCGTTGACAGCGTCGCCAACACCCATATTGATCACGACCTTCTCAAGCGAAGGCGTCATCATCGCATTCGAATAGTTGAACTTGTCGTTCATCTTCGAACGGATCGCATCGCGATAAAGCGTCTTCAGACGCGGCTCATATGAACTTGCTTCAGCCATCGATAACCTCACCGGACGCTTTTGCGACACGGACTTTCTTTCCATCGTCAATTTTGAAACCAACGCGTGTCGGCTTGCCGGTTGACGGATCTTTCAGCGCAACATTCGAGACATGGATGGAGGCTTCGCGGGTAATGATGCCGCCTTCCTGGCCCGGTGTCTGACGCTGGTGTTTCTTCACGAGATTGACGCCGCGCACAACGAGGCGGTCCGCCTTCGGCATGACGTCGATCACTTCGCCTTCAGCGCCGCGATCGCGGCCGGCGAGGACAATGACCTTGTCGCCTTTTTTAATCTTCGCAGCCATGGTTACAGCACCTGCTTCCTTAGAGAACTTCTGGGGCGAGCGACACGATCTTCATATGCTTTGCAGCGCGCAATTCGCGCGTCACGGGGCCAAAGATACGTGTGCCGATCGGCTCTTTGTTATTGTTGATCAGAACAGCCGCATTCCGATCGAAGCGGATCACGGAGCCGTCACGGCGCTTGATGTCTTTCGCCGTGCGAACGACAACCGCCTTCATGACCTGGCCCTTTTTCACGCGGCCGCGCGGAATGGCTTCCTTAACGGAAACAACAATGATGTCGCCGACGCCGGCATATTTGCGCTTGGCCCCGCCAAGCACTTTGATGCACTGAACGCGCTTTGCACCGGAATTATCGGCGACGTCCAAATTTGACTGCATCTGGATCATGATCGATCCTCCTGATGGGCCCTCGGCCCCGCTTCACTCTTTCATCCGCGACGAACCGCGGACAAACTTAACCTTTCGACCCGAGACCGATAACTTCCCAGCGTTTCAGCTTGGACTTCGGCGCGCATTCCTGAATGCGCACAAGATCGCCAACCTTGTACTGGTTGTCTGCATCATGGGCGTGGAAACGGTTCGAACGACGAACCGTTTTCTTGAACAGCGGGTGCGTAAACATCCGTTCAATCTTCACCACGACTGTCTTGTCGCCTTTGTCGCTGACTACAGCGCCTTGCAGGATGCGTTTTGGCATTGCTTCGCCTCTTACCTAATTAATTCGCTCGGGCTTTTTCGCCGAGAATGGTTTTGATCCGCGCAATGTCCTTGCGCACTTCGCTGATCTGCGCGGTCTTCTCAAGCTGACCGGATGCCTGTTGAAAGCGCAGATTGAATTGCTTGCGCTTGAGCTGAATGAGCTGGTCCTTCAACTCATCGGCCGTCATATCGCGGGCTTCGCTGGCGTTCATGAAAAATGCTCCCTACTCGCCCCAGTTATTCGCCAATGCGCGTCACGATGCGCGTCTTGATCGGCAGTTTGGCGGCGCCAAGCGCCAGCGCTTCGCGCGCGATGTCGTCGGGCACGCCGTCGAGTTCAAACATAATCCGGCCGGGCTTGACCTTGGCGGCCCAGAATTCAACTGAACCCTTGCCTTTACCCATGCGAACTTCGGTCGGTTTTTTCGTCACCGGCACGTCCGGGAAAATCCGGATCCAGACCCGGCCCTGACGTTTCATAGCGCGGGTGATGGCACGGCGGGTCGCCTCGATCTGACGCGAGGTTACACGCTCCGGCTCCATCGCTTTCAGTCCATGCGAGCCGAAATTAAGGTCCGTTCCGCCTTTTGCGACGCCCTTAATCCGCCCTTTGAACTGCTTGCGGAACTTTGTTTTCTTTGGCTGAAGCATAACTTAAGACGCCTCCAAATCCCTTCTTCGCCGATTAGTTGGCGCGTTGCTGTCCGACGCCGCCGGTTTGCGCGTCGATCAGACGTTTTTCCTGACCCATCGGGTCATGTTCCATGATCTCGCCCTTGAAGATCCAAACCTTGATGCCGATGGCGCCATACGTGGTCTGGGCGGTTGCGACGCCGTAATCGATATCAGCGCGCAGGGTGTGCAGCGGCACGCGGCCTTCGCGGTACCATTCCATCCGGGCGATTTCTGCGCCGCCAAGGCGGCCCGAAACATTCACGCGAATGCCAAGGGCGCCCATGCGCTGCGCCGTCTGCATGGCGCGCTTCATCGCACGGCGGAACGCCACCCGTCGCTCAAGTTGCTGCGCAATGTTTTCTGCAACCAGCGTCGCATCGATTTCCGGCTTGCGGATCTCAACGATGTTCAAAACGGTTTCGGACGACGACAGTTTCGAAAGCTCCTGACGCAGCTTTTCGATGTCAGCGCCTTTCTTGCCGATCACCACGCCCGGACGCGCCGTGTAAATCGTCACCCGGCATTTCTTGTGCGGACGCTCGATAACAATGCGCGAGACGCCAGCTTGCTGAAGCCGCTTTTCCAGATATTTCCGGATGCGCAGATCTTCATGCAGCAAGTCGCCATAAGCGGCTTTGCCGGCGAACCAGCGCGAGTCCCAGGTCCGGTTGATCCCGAGGCGCAGGCCGATTGGGTTGACTTTCTGGCCCATTAAGCGGCCTCCTCAACTTCTTTCACAACGATGGTGATTTCCGAAAATGGTTTTTGAATTCTGCCGACCCGGCCTCGCGCGCGGGCGCGCCAGCGCTTCATGACCATGTTCTTGCCGACAAAAGCCTGATCCACGACCAACTGGTCGATATCGAGATCATGGTTGTTCTCAGCGTTGGCGATGGCGCTTTCCAGCACCTTCTTTACATTCTGGGCGACGCGTTTGCGCGAAAAGGTCAACTCGGCCAGCGCTTTCTCGACCGGCATGCCCCGGATGAGTTGCGCAACCAGATTGAGCTTTTGCGGCGAGGTGCGGATCAGGCGGCCTTTGGCCATGGCCTGCGTATCCGCCAAGCGCCGGGGATTTTTCTTCTGCCCCATGACTATTTCCTCTTTGCCTTCTTATCCGCGCCATGACCGTAATAGGTCCGGGTCGGAGAGAATTCGCCGAATTTGTGGCCGACCATGTCTTCCGTGACATGCACCGGGATGAACTTCTGGCCGTTGTAAACGTTGAAGGTCAGGCCAACGAATTGCGGCAAAATTGTCGAGCGGCGCGACCAGGATTTGACCCCGCCTTTGTGTTTGCCGTCCTGGGCTTCTTCTGCTTTTTTCAGAAGATAGCGATCGACGAACGGGCCTTTCCAGACTGAACGTGGCATGTCGTTTTAACTCCGGCCTATTTCTTTTTCTTGCGCGCATGACGCGAGCGCAGGATGAGTTTGTCGGTTTGTTTGTTCTTGCGGGTTTTGGCGCCCTTGGTCGGCTTGCCCCATGGCGTGACCGGATGACGACCGCCGGAAGTGCGGCCCTCGCCGCCGCCATGCGGATGGTCGACCGGGTTCATGACAA
>JBCBSY010000103.1:0-6364 GCA_039818925.1 Pseudomonadota bacterium
TCAACAGGCTGATTTTTTCAGTTCGCAGCGAACAATTTGCTAGCGCTGATGGTTATGGCGACTGGCGCTTCAACGCCGACGATTTCCGCGCCTCCATCGCAAATGACACAACCCGCGACTGGGTGTTCTCGGTTACGCTTGGCGGCGGCAAGGCGGAACGAACGGATGCGCCTGGAGCGGCGCAGCTGGAAAGCCTTGTATTCGATCTCTCTCCGGATGCAGCCGACAAAACTTCGCTTGTGCTGAGCCTTTTGGGCGACGGGATCAAAGCAACCGTAGATGATCATGCTGTCGCTCTCGATCGCATTCGGACGGTGACAATCGCCACCCAAACCCACGCAATGGGCGATGCCGCCACATGGCGCAGCGCCGGCGGCGCGCTGATCATCAACGGGTTTTACGCCCAGCTCGAAGAAGCAAGGCTTGCGGTATCCGGCGAATTGACGCTCGATCGCCAGCTCTATCCGACCGGCAATCTCGATACGGAGATTATCGCCCCAGCGCCCTTTGCCCATGCGCTGGCTGAGGCCGGTGTTATGTCAAGCAGCGATGCAGACAGCATCGCCGCCGCCCTGACGCTGGCGGCAATCGCCGGGGGCGGCAAGCTTTCCGCGCCCATCGAATTTAAAAACGGCGCAGCGCAGATTGCGAATGTGAGATTGTTTGAATTTGCCGCAACGCCCTAACCCGCGGACAGACCTTAGCCATACATCGCGTTAAGCGCGGGCGCTTCGCCGTGGGTCTCAACGAGGCGCGAGAAATTATCCAGATAGATCGCGCCATCGGCCGTCTTCTGTACAATGACGATCCGTTTGTCATTCGCGTCGCGCACGCGCTTGATGAAACCAAGTATCGACAGCGCATCGAGCGCCCGGGAGATCGCCGGCTTGGGCACGTTCAAATCCCGCGAAAGCGCTCGCACGGTGTGCGGGCCCGGCCTTAGGTACACGCTGAGAAGGATCGCCCACTGACGCATGGAGAGGTCCGGGCCGTCCGCCCGCACGGCGTCGCACATGACTTCACGCCAGCTTGTCAGATTATCTGTCGCCGCCATGGATCGGCCTTACGCCCTGTTCACTTCAACCAGACGACATGATTGCAACCGTTCGCCCGAAAAGGGCAAGACCTAGGACGCCGGGTAGCGCCGCCTCAGGACCTCGAACAGCGCCCGAATCGCCTGCGCCTCCCCGCCCTGGGGACGTCCGGGCGCAGCCTTCGGGCGCCAGGCATAAAGGTCGAAATGCATCCAGTGTGCTGCATCGCCGATGAATTTCTTCAAGAATAGCGCGGCGGTGACAGATCCAGCGAAGGAGCCGCCGGAGATGTGATTTACATCGGCAATCTGAGACGACAGCATCGATTCGTATCCGCGCCAGAGCGGCATCCGCCAGACCGGGTCCGAGACCCGCGCCGCCTCTTCCTCAAGCGATGAAACCAGTTGCTCATCGTCGCAGTAAAATGGCGCCAATTCCGGCCCGACCGCCACACGGGCCGCCCCGGTGAGCGTCGCCAGCGAAATCACTAGGTCAGGCGCTTCTTCCCCGCCATAGCTCAGCGCATCAGCAAGAATCAACCGCCCCTCGGCGTCCGTATTGCCGATCTCGACGGTAAGGCCTTTGCGGCTATTGAGAACGTCGCCGGGCCGGAACGCCCCGCCGGAAATTGCGTTCTCTACCGCCGGCACGAGCACGCGCAGTCGGATTTTCAGCTCCGCGTCCATGATCATGCGCGCCAGCGCAAGGACATGAGCGGCGCCGCCCATGTCTTTCTTCATCAGCGCCATCCCGGCCACGCCTTTTATGTTGAGGCCGCCGCTGTCGAACGTTACCCCCTTTCCCACAAGGGTGAGCTTCGGCGCATCCGGATCGCCCCAGCGAATATCAATCAAACGCGGCGCCTCATCCGCGGCGCGGCCGACCGCGTGCACCATGGGGAAATTCTGCGCCAGCAGCTCTTCACCGCGATGCACCTCAATTTGCGCGCCCATATCCAGCGCGAGGTTGTGCGCCACCTGTTCCAACGCAGCGGGCCCCAGATCACCGGCAGGGGTGTTTACGAGATCGCGCACGAGAAACACGGCCTCACTCGCACGCCGTGCGGCATCGACATCCGCATTTTCTGGCGCAATCAGGCGTGCTTCAGCAGGCTTTTGTTTTTTGTAACGGTCAAATCGATACCCGCCCAAAAGCCAGCCGAGCGCTGCAAGATCGGCGTCATCGCTCGATAGCGAATCGGCGATCACATAATCTGCTTCAGGGAGTTTTTCCGCAGCGGCTGCAAAGATCAGCGGGTCGGCGCCGTCGCCAACACCAAACAGCACTGCGTCGCCGTTTGTTAAAACCGAACCGCTTTCGCCAACAAAGCCATTAGCGCGGGCCAGCGACTTCAACGCATCTGGCGCATCGCATGCGTCAACGCCATCAGTTCCGACCCGATAGATCTTCTGCGCGGCGCTCTCCGCCTTGGTTTCATAAGTTTTTAGCAATTCGCGATTCATAAATAGTCCGTTAACCTATCACCTCAGACTTATTGATTATGAAAGACCGGTTAGGTCGCACATTAATCATAGAGTTAAGCCTTTATTGAATTCCTTCCGGCACGATGCGGCCAAATACCCCCATGGGAATCCATCGAGGCTCGACCTATGCTTAACGCATCAAAGCTTGCTACGAAATACGCGATTGCCGCCGGCGCCGCAATCTTGCTGCCAGCCTGCGCTTCCGTCCAGACCACGTCTGCCGGTGTCGGAAAAGATCAGTATCGCGAGGCGATTGGCGTTTATTCCAATCCGGGCGTCGATGAGGGCATGGACCCCATCGCAGCGGCGGCGTTTTGGGGCACCCGCTATAACACTGATCAATCGGATCCAGATGTTGCAGTGCGCTTTTCCACGGCTCTGCGCAAAATCGGCTCGAATGAAGAAGCCATCGGCGTGATGCAAAAGGCTGTGACTGTTCATCCTGGTAACGCCGATGTCAGTCTCGAATATGGCAAAGTGCTCGTCGAAAGCGGGCGCGCGTTTGAGGCGGTGCGCTACATTGAAACCGCCGTCGCACAAAAGCCGACGGATTGGCGCGCGCTTTCCGCCTATGGCGTGGCGCTCGACCAGATTGGCGAACATACGTCAGCCCGTACGAAATACGATCGCGCGCTCGCGATGTCGCCAGGCGAGGTCATGGTGCTAAACAACAAAGGGCTGTCTTTCGCCTTAGAAGGAAATCTATCCATGGCGCGCGCGACCTTGCGCGAAGCGGCTTCTAACGCAGGATCAGACTCGCGCATCCGTCAGAATCTGGCGCTGGTGCTGGCGCTGTCTGGCGAAATGCGCGAAGCAGAACGCTTGGCGCGCTCGGATCTGCCGCCTCTGGTCGCCGACAACAATATCGACGTCTTCCGCCAGATGATGAATCAGCCCGCCTATTGGGATGAATATGCATCAACCGATGTGGAAACCCCGAACTTCGACGAAGTGCCGGCGGCGCCACTCGCCCCATCGCCAAATCCGCAACTGCGCGAAGAAGAAAAGCCTGAAGAGGAAAAATCAGACGGCGCGCCGGTCGCATTGATTGAGGTCGCCCCGGTGACAAATGCATCCGCGGTTGAGCTGAAACCTGACAACGAATAACTGGCGCGAGGCGCGTCGGTTGAAGCGTCTTAAATAAGGCGCAAGTTGCGTAGAGCCGCTCCAGACAGGGTTTGGAGCGGCTTTTCTTATTTCATATCGCTTTTTTAGGTCTGCGGCCTAAACTGCGGCTATGTTGAAACGCTTACGCGCAGTTGGACCCGGCGCACTTACCGCCGCCGCGTTTATCGGGCCTGGCACGGTCACCACCGCAACGCTTGCCGGCGCCGGCTTTGGTTATGCGTTGGTCTGGGCGCTGGTCTTTGCGACCGTCGCCACCATGATCCTGCAGGAGACTGCGGCGCGGCTGGGCGTTGTCTCGCGGCTGGGTCTTGGCGAAGCCATCATGCAACGCTTTTCAAAAGCGCCGGTCCTCAAATGGACGGCGGCGGCTCTGATAATTGCAGCGCTCTTTATCGGCAATGCAGCCTATGAAGGCGGCAATATCGCCGGCGCCGCGCTTGGGATTGAGGCGGCGGCGCCAAACCTCGCGTCCCGAAGCGTGCTTGCCGCCGGCATTGCCCTCATCGCCGGCGCGCTGCTGTTATTCGGCGGTTACAAGGTGATTGAAAAAGTGCTGATCGGCGCGGTGCTGTTGATGACTGTCGCGTTCGCCGCCGCTCTTTTTGTCATCGGCCCTGATTGGAACGCCTTGATGAAGGGCGCGTTTTTGCCGTCGATCCCCCCCGGCGCGTTTCCTATCGTTCTCGGCCTCATCGGGACGACGGTCGTGCCTTATAATTTGTTTCTGCACGCCGCCGCCGCGCGCAAACGATGGGCGGGCCCAGCGGGGCTCGCCGATGCCCGCTTTGACGCCCGTTTGTCGATCGGACTTGGCGGCGTGGTTTCAATTCTTGTGCTGTCCACTGCTGCGGCCAGCCTGTTTGGAGCCGGGCTTTCCATTCAGAACGCCGGCGATATGGCGCGCCAGCTTGAGCCTGCCTTCGGCGCCGGCGCCACCTGGTTGTTGGCGGCGGGCCTTTTTGCGGCAGGACTATCCTCGGCGATCACCGCCCCGCTCGCCACCGGCTTCGCAGCGGCAGAGCTTTTCGGCTTTGACAATGACCCGACGGCGATAAAATTCCGGCTCGTATCAGGCGCTGTGTTGGCGACGGGAGCGCTTGTCGCCATTACCGGCGCCAGGCCCATCGAAGTCATCCTCTTTGCACAGATTGCTAATGGTTTACTGCTGCCAGTCATCGCAGTGTTCCTGCTTTACGCGGCAAACAGCAAAAAACTTCTCGGCGCTTATGCAAATGGCGTGATCGCGAACATCGCCGGGGTGATGGTGACACTTATCGCGACGATGCTCGGCTTACGGGGCATTCTGCGAGCCTTCGGGGTGATGTGATGACAGCGATCGATCTCAACGCAGATATGGGTGAATATGCTGACAAGGCGCAGCAGGACCGCGAGGCTGCCCTGATGCCGCTCATTTCATCTTGCTCAATTGCATGCGGCGGTCATGCGGGCGATGAAAAGACGATGCGCGTTACGGCGTGCCTTGCAAAACGCTATGGCGTCCATGTCGGCGCGCACCCGTCCTATCCAGACCGGGAGGGGTTTGGACGGCGCCGCATAACAATCACACACGCGGAATTACGGACATCTTTGAAAGCGCAAATCGCGTCCCTGCAAGATGTTCTTCAAACGGAGGACCTCCCTCTCTCTCACGTGAAACCGCATGGCGCGCTCTATAATGACGCCGCGCAAGACCCAACGCTTGCTGCGCTTGTCATCGAAGCATCGAGCGGCTGCACAGTCGTCGGCCAGCCGCAGTCTGCTATACACAAAGAAGCCGAAAAAGCCGGCGTACCGTTTGTTTCAGAAGGATTTGTCGACCGGCTTTACCAGGCATCCGGCGCCCTTACTCCACGCAGCCAGCCCGGCGCCGTGATCAAAGACATCCTCGCGCGCGCAAAACAAGCCGTTGCGATTGCGTGCGGCGAAACCTTTGACGCCATTGACGGCCCGCTTTCATTAAGAGCGGAAACACTTTGCATACACAGCGACTCGCCAGGCGCTGTTGAAACCGCAAACGCCGTGCGCAATGCGCTGGAATCGTCAGGCTTCACGATCCGCGCTTTCACATGATGCTGAAAAAACTCACCATAGAACCGTTTGGCGAAAACGGCTGGCTCGCTCGTCTTTCTGGCGACGACATGGTGGCGACTGCGCTGTTTGTGAATGCTGTCGCGGAAGGCTTGCGCGACAAACTAGGCATCATCGATAGCGTCGCCGGTGTTGACAGTCTCGTCCTTCGTTTTGATCCGGGCAAGGTATCGCCGGAGGGGGCGCGCAACCTTTTGAACGACGATTTATCCGCTGTATCCGTTACGGGCAGGCCCGTCTCTGAACGGATGACCATTCCAGTTTGCTATGGCGGCGCTCATGGACCCGACTTCGATAATCTGTGCACGCAACTCGGCGTATCGCCTGATTCTCTTATCGAATTGCATTCCGCACAAATTTATCGTGTTTTGACGATTGGCTTTGCGCCCGGGGTGAAAACGAACGGGGTCGGCGCATGCGGATTAAACAGGCGCTTTGGGGTGCGCCCGATCAACGCCCAGCCGCCCGGCGAGGCAAGCGGGTAAATGCCGGTCATGGCGCCGGCAACCCCAACAGAGCCGGCGGGAACGCGCGCGCGCGGGGTCTTCAGGCGGCGAGTCTGCAGCGCCTCCGGCAACGGGCCGAGATAGGCAAACCCGGGCGCAAAGCCAATCGTCAAAACACGATAAA
>JBCBSY010000104.1:0-6361 GCA_039818925.1 Pseudomonadota bacterium
TTTATCTTCCGGCGAAACGTCTGCGTGCACCTCGTCTATGCCGGTTTGTTTGCCAACGGCTCTAGCCGTGCCTTCGCTGTCGCCGGTCAGCATGACGATTTTAAGTCCGGCCTTATGCAGGCGCTTAATCGCACCCGGCGTTGTTTCCTTGATGGGATCGGCGACGCCGATAAGACCGGCGGCGCGCGCGTCCACTGCGACAAACATCACGGTCTGACCTTCGCTGCGGTGAGTTTCCGTGCGCTTGGCGAGAGCTTCATCGAAGGCGCCAATCCGGCGCATGAGCTTGGCGTTGCCTATGGCGACTCCCTTGCCGTTGACATTGGCCCGCGCCCCTTCGCCGGTAATCGATTGAAAGTTCTGCGCGGGTGAAAATTCAATCCCGCGTTCTTTTGCGCCCTCGACTATCGCCTGGGCGAGCGGATGCTCGCTTGCCGCCTCTACCGATGCAGCCAGGGACAAGAGTTCGCGTTCATCAAAGCCGGCCTGCTGCTCAACCGTGACAAGTTTGGGGCGGCCTTCGGTCAGCGTGCCGGTTTTATCAACGACCACCGTGTCAACTTTTTCAAAGGTCTCTAAAGCTTCGGCGTTCTTGATGAGCACGCCGTGCTGCGCGCCCTTTCCGGTGCCGACCATGATCGACATCGGCGTTGCAAGCCCAAGCGCACAGGGGCAGGCGATAATCAAGACGGCGACGGCATTGACGATGGCATAGGCCATAGCAGGCTGCGGTCCAAAATTCGCCCACACAATGAACGTAACGATGGCAATGATAACAACGGCTGGCACAAACCAGCCGGCGACAAGATCAGCAAGACGCTGTATGGGCGCGCGAGATCGCTGTGCTTCGGCGACCATGTGGACGATCTGGGAAAGAAGCGTCTCTTCGCCGACGCGTGTTGCTTTCATGATAAGACCGCCGGTCCCATTGACCGTGCCGCCAGTCACCGCGTCGCCGGCCTTTTTCTCTACCGGTATCGGCTCGCCGGTGACCATCGATTCATCAACACTTGAATGGCCTTCGAGCACTTCGCCATCAACCGGGATCTTCTCACCGGGTCGAACGCGAAGGCGATCACCCGCGCGCAAGTCATCAATCGAAACATCTTCTTCGCTGCCGTCATCGTTGATGCGGCGCGCGGTCGGCGGGGCGAGTTCAAGGAGCGCGCGGATCGCGCCGGAAGTCTGACTGCGCGCACGCAACTCAAGAACCTGCCCTAAAAGGACAAGGGTTGTGATGACCGCAGCGGCTTCAAAATAAAGCGCGACAGTGCCGCTCTCATCACGAAAAGCTTGCGGAAAAATTGAAGGAACAAGGGCGGCAATAGTGGAATAGATAAAAGCAACGCCGACACCCAAAGCGATGAGCGTGAACATGTTGAGGTTCATCGTGCGAAGCGACTGAAGCCCTCGCACGAAAAACGGCCAGCCGCCCCAAAGCACAACGGGTGCGGCCAGCGCAAACTGCGCCCATTGCCCCCAGGCGGAAGGGATAAGAGCGTGAAACGGGCGGCCCGGAATGAGATCGCCCATGGCATAGACAAAGAGCGGCAGGGTGAGGACGGCGCTTACCCAGAAGCGGCGCGTCATATCGTCGAGTTCGCTTGTATCTTCCTCGCCGTGGACCGCGCTTTCCGGCTCCAGCGCCATACCGCAAATCGGACAGGCGCCGGGTTTGGTCTGACGCACTTGCGGGTGCATCGGGCATATATAAACAGCGCCCGCATAGCCTTCAGGCACTAAGTCGTAACCGCCGGCGCCTTTTTGGTCGCCGGCGGCATGTTCGCAATGTGCGTGGTTTCCCATCGCCCCTACGCCGCTTTCTTTTTGTCGAACAGATTATAGAGCGGGACGAAAACAAGCGCGGCGTACCACCCGTAGAGATAGGTCTCGACAAGTCCGATCAGAAAGGACGGAAGGGAGATGAAATGAAAGCCCGGCAATAGCGGCTCCCAGGCCGCGTGCATATGCATAGATGCGGGCGTCAATAATCCCCATACGATGCAAATCGTAAATGTAAATGCCAGGAATAACGACAAAGCGTTGCCGACAGGAATGATGCGCATGGCAGCCTCCTTTGATGCGCCGGTTCCGGCGCGATTTAGTTTTAACGCAACACGATATACCTAATACCCCTATAGGGTATTTTCAAGTATTTTTTTCAGCGCCATGGGCATGTTTTGTTTCGCCTGCATGACGGCGCACATAAAACGCCTCAAACGAAAAGATGATTGCCATACCGATGAATGCAGTAACAATGATCAACGGATCGTGCGCTGCCTTGATCGCGAGAAAAGCGGTCAGCGCCAGACCGTCGAGAACGAGCGCAGAAATAAGTATCCATCCTTTAGCGCCGATCTCTTTTCGCAAGTGTCTGAAGACGCCCCAATGGATCGCCATATCCATGACCAGATAAAAGATCGCGCCAAGGGAAGCGATGCGGCTGAGGTCAAAGAGCACCGCAAGCAATGCGGCCATAACGACGGTGTAGACCAGCGTATGAGATTGTATTCTTCCCGGCATGCCAAAGTGGCTGTGCGGAATGAGCTTCATCTCTGTCAGCATCGCCAGCATGCGCGAGACGGCAAAGATGCTCGCAAGAAGTCCTGAAGAAGTCGCTATAATCGCGATTACGACCGTAAAGATCACGCCATATCGTCCAAGCGTCGGACGGGCGGCTTCGGCGAGCGAATAGTCCTTTGCCGCAATGATTTCGTCGATGGAAAGCGATGAGCCGACCGCAAAAGCGACGGCCATATAAACAATAAGGCAAATGCCGAGCGATATCATGATCGCGCGCCCGACATTGCGCGTCGGATTTTTCACTTCATCGCCGCTATTGGTGATGGTGGTGAAGCCTTTATAGGCAAGGATCGCGAGCGCAACGCCCGCCAGAAATCCCGCGCCTGAGAACTCAGGGGATTGCGCGCTGCTCGCCGCCTCGAATGAAAAACCGGACGCCCAGAGCGCAGCACCGGCAAACGCCAGTATCCCGCCGACCTTCAGGATAGCGGCAATCTTTGAAATGCCGCCGATTAATCTGTTGCCGGCGATATTAATCAGAAAGGCGCAGACAATTAGCGCAACGGCAAGAACGGGGACAAGCGGGCTCGTCTGATCGACGCCAAAGAGCTGCAGCGTATAGGTTCCAAATGTGCGCGCAACCAGGCTTTCATTGATGACCATGGAAAGCGCCATGAGAAGCGCGCAGGCCCCGGTCATCATCGACTGACCGTAGGCCTTGTGCAGGATCATCGCGATGCCGCCCGCAGACGGGTATTTGTTCGACATCTTGATATAGGTGTAGGCGCTAAAGGCGCTGATGACAGCCGCGATCAAAAACGCCGCCGGAAAGTACGGACCGGCAAACTCCGCAACCTGCCCGGTTAGCGCAAATATGCCGGCGCCGATCATCACGCCGGTTCCCATGGCGACCGCACCGCCAAGCGAGAGGCTTCCCTCTTTGTACTGACTTGATCTGTCTTGTGCCTGTTTAGTCATCAGTGCTCGTGCTCGCCAGTAATCGGCGCAGACGACCAGTGAATATGCGCAATGCGCCAGCGCTCATCGATGCGGCGCAGAACCATTGTTTCCATCATGCGCGAATGAATGGTTTCGCCGCGAAACTCGCCGTGCATCTGAGATTCAGAAATGACAGTGACGAGTTCCGCACCGGCGATCACGTCGCGTTTTTTCACTGAAAAATCGACAGCCGCCGTAAAGGCCATATCCGCCGGCATATGATGGCCGGCATATTCGTCTACAGAACGCTCCGCACCGCCGCCTTCTGCGATAATCACGTCGGCTGCGAGCATGGCGCGAACAGCGTTCTCATCACCGGCGCGCAAGGCGGCCGCATAGGCGTCAACAACGCCTTCCGGCGTTTGTGGGTATTGTGCGGGATCAAAAACCGGCTCTGATTGCCCCTCAGCTTTGCTCGTCGCCGCTTGCGCAGATTCACCGCCATGGTCATGATCATCGCCATCATCGTGGGCATGTTCTTCGCTTGCCGCTTCATCGCCATGGCCCTGCCCGGGCGCATGTTCATGATCATGACCTTCGCCGGTCACTGCAGGCATACGCGCCACGCCTAGTCCATGCCCGAAAACGAGATTACCGCCCCACCACGCAGTAACGGAAAGCGATGCAGCGGCTGCCAGCAATAAAATGGAGAAAAAGAGGCCCGGGCGCTCAGCGCGTTTAAGCCAGCGCCACAATGACAGGGCAAGAATGGCGACAGCCGTCGGCACCGCCCAGTTGCGATGCGTTGTCATCGCCTCGTGAGACGGTCCGTCATGATTAACGGAATAATACGCCTCAAACCCGGCAGCGACGGTTAGGATTATCGAGAACGCTCCAAATGCGAGCATCCAGTCGCCGGCTGTTTTGAGCGAATCCCGCCATCCTCCTGACGGAAAAACGGATGCAACAAATAAGCTGAGCGCGCCGGTAACCGTGAGCGCATACGCAAAGTGCACAAGTATGGGGTGGATGTTTGGTTCAATCAGACTTTGCATCAAAGCCTCCTCATTTTATTTTGTTCGAATACGCATTTGTTAATTTAGTCATTTTACTCGGCCGGACTGGTTTGATGCGTTCCGGGCGAAACACCGCCTGCGGCGCCTTCAGTTTCGTAGCGGCGCAATTCAGCGAATTTCCAGAGCATGAAAACTGCTGGCAGCACGACCAGTGTCAGGATCATCTCGCTGGCAATGCCGCCAACCATTGGCGCAGCGATGCGGCGCATCACTTCCGATCCGGTGCCAGCTCCAAGCATGATCGGCAATAGCCCCGCGATCACGGTTGCATCCGTCATGATAATGGGACGTAAACGGAGCATGGCCCCGTCCCGGACCGCATTGATGACATCACTGCGTTTAAATGCGCGCCCGGCGGCGCGCGCAGCCTCTTTGCCCTCATCGAAAGCGGAATTGAGAAATACCAGCATGACCAGAGAGGTTTCAACGGTCAGTCCGGCAAGGGCGATAAAGCCGACGCCAACCGCAATCGACATATTGTAGCCCAGCAAATAAAGCAGCCAGACGCCGCCCGCGAGCGCGAGGGGAAGCGTCAGAAGGATAATCGCCACTTCCGCGATGCGCCGGAACGCCATGAAAAGGATCACAACGATGAGCGCGAGCGTCACCGGCACGATGATGCTGAGGCGTTCCTGCGCCCGCTCCATATATTGAAACTGCCCCGACCACCCCAGAGAATAGCCGGGCGGCAGTTCCACTTCGCTCATGACAACGCGGCGCGCCTCGGCGACATAGGAGCCGAGATCACGCCCGGCGATATCGACATAAATCCAGCCATTAAGACGTGCATTCTCGCTGCGGATCATGCCGGGGCCGTCAACGATCTGAATGTCCGCGAGTTCCTGAAGCGGCACATGCGCCCCGGAAGCGGTTACGACGGGAAGCTGACGCAACCGCTCTACGGAATCGCGAATGTCGCGTGGGAAGCGCAGATTGATCGGATAACGTTCCAGCCCCTCTACAGACTCCGAAACATTGGCCCCGCCAATCGCTGAGCGAATAACATCCTGAACGTCGCCGACATTCATGTTGTGGCGGGCCGCTTCCTCGCGGCGCACGTCAACCTCGACATAGCGTCCGCCGACAACACGCTCTGAATAAACAGACGCCGTACCCTCAACAGGCTTAAGAGCGCGTTCAATGTCCTCGCCGATCCGCGAAATCGTATCGAGATCAGGACCTGCGACTTTAATTCCGAGCGGCGTCTTGATGCCGGTCGCCAGCATATCGATGCGGTTTTTGATCGGCATGATCCAGACATTGGAGATACCGGGAACCTGCACAGCCGCGTCCAGCTCGGCGCGAATGCGATCCATCGTCATGCCAGGCCGCCATTCATCTTTGGGCTTTAAACGAATGGTCGTCTCGATCATGGTGAGTGGCGCGGGATCGGTGGCGCTGTCAGCCCGTCCGGCCTTGCCGTGCACGGTCTCGACCTCGGGAACGGTCTTGATCATTTTGTTAGTTTGCTGAAGCAACTCGCGCGCCTTGCCGATAGAGATGCCGGGAAAGGCGCTCGGCATGTAAAGGAAATCGCCTTCATTGAGATCGGGCATGAACTCGCTGCCGATCTTCGCAGCCGGATAAAGCGCGGTAACGCAAACAAGAAACGAAAGACCTAGCACCAGGACGGGCCGCTTAAGCGTTGCATCCAGAACAGGCCTGTAGACAAAGCTGAGCGCGCGCGTAACCGGGTTTTGCGATTCCGGGCGGATGCGCCCTCGGACAAAATAGCCCATCAAGACCGGCGTCAGCGTCACAGCAAGAATGGCAGAAGCCGCCATTGCATAAGTCTTGGTGAAGGCAAGCGGTTTGAAAAGCCG
>JBCBSY010000105.1:0-6361 GCA_039818925.1 Pseudomonadota bacterium
CTTTGCGCTTTTGAATCGCAGCCATGCTGATGACGTGGTCGGTTTTTTCCCAATAGTGCGGGCGGGTCACGGCTTGCAGCAATGCTTTATAGGCGGCCAGCGAGGTTAGCAACCAGTAGACCGGCGCAGTCAGGCCATAAGGCGCAAGCGCCTTGGCGTCGCGTTTCAATGGGCCAATCGCCATTAGTCCCATGAAGAAAAGATTTCCAGCCGTGAGGGCGAACAAGTTGAGATAAACAAGCGGTTCCGGCATCAGCGCCGCGCCCGCTGCCGAACCAAGCGCCAACCATAGAAAAAAAGCCAGCCACATCACTGGATTGATCACCGCGCTGAACAGATTTCCGGCGACAAAAAGCTGAACAGCAATGAACCCTTTCCAGCCGGTCGCCTCGATAATGTGTTGCGGGCGGCGCATGTGCACCAGCCAGGTCTGCAAATAGCCTTTCATCCAGCGCGAGCGCTGGCGCATCCAGTTGTCGAGACGGCAATTGGCTTCTTCAAAGGTTGTTGAATCCAGAACTTCCACACGATAGCGCAGGCGGGACAGACGCAGGCCGAGATCCGCATCCTCGGTAACGTTGTAAGGATCCCAGCCGCCGACCTCGCGCAAGATATCGGTACGGAAAAAATTCGACGTGCCGCCTAACGGAATGGGCGCGCCCATGCGTTGAAGCCCCGGCAACAGCCAGTCAAACCAAAGGGAGTATTCGAGGGTAAAAAGTCGCGTCAGCCAGTTGTCATCAGGATTGTAATAATTGAGCCGCGCCTGAACGCAGGCAAGTTCCTTGCTTGCGCCGTCAAAGGCGGCGGCGGCCTTGCGCAGTTGATCCGGTTCCGGTTGATCTTCGGCGTCGTAGATAACAATCAAGTCGCCGCGCGCGAGATAAAGCCCGTAATTGCATGCCTTGGGTTTTGTCCGCGGCGCACGGGCCGGAACAATGATCACATCATAGCGCCGATCAAGCTTGAGACGCTTCGCCTCTGCAAGCGTTTCCGGATCGTCTTCCTCCAGCAATAGCTTCACGTCTTTTTTGTCGGCCGGATAGTCGAGCCGGTCGATCGCGGCGGCCAGCATCGGCAAGGCCGCTGCATCGTGATAAAGCGGCGCCAGAATAGTGATGACAGGCAGTGTTGCATCATCCACTTTCTCAGCGGGCGCAGCGCTGACAACATCCTGATGCCCAAGCGCCAGAAGCCAAAGGCGAAATCCAACAGCGCTGATAAAATAGGCGGTGGTGAAAAGATTGACTGCAAGAAACGTCGCCAGCGGCGCCAGCAGCGCCGAGGCTGAAAGTGACGCTACGAGCGCCGCCAGCAATAGCGTCTGAGCGGGCGACAGCAGGCGCTTTGCAGAATCCAAAGGACGTGTTTCGGCAAGGCCGTTTATGGCGAGCTGCGTTACATCGTCTTTTGATGTTTCAAACCGGCGGCGCCTGAATTCGGCCTGGCCGATGATCGTGGTTCTCTCCTGCGCCGGATGCGCAGCCGCTTTGCGTTTGCTGGCGCGCGGCGTCAAAAAGCGCTCCACACGCCAAGAAAAAAGGTCCGACCGAGCGCCAGATTGCGACCGGCGATTTCCTCATTCATGCCCGCCTGGATCGCCCAGCGCCGATTAAACCGATACACTAGGGAGGGTTGAATTTTTACGATGTCGAAATCGGCGCCGCCAGGGTCTTCATTGCGCAGCGAAATCGTCGAAAACCCTTCAAGGAGAAAAACCCAATGCTCACTGGGTTCGGTGCCTATAGTAATCTGGGAGCGGATCAAATCCGCTGCGCCGCCGAACCGCCGTCGATAGCCAGCTTCGGCGGCAGCGAATATTTTGACGGGTTCGAAAACAATGTTGCGCCCATAGAGCGCCGCGATTTCCGCATCGACACTGTCGCTTTGAAAATTCTCCCGCGCCCCGGATTGAAAAGCGGCGGGCCTGGCCACGGAAAGCTTTACGGATCCCGCCTGTTTTTCGTCGCGCAAGAATTGGTATTGGGCGAAACCCTCGATTTCCGTAAAACCGTTGGAGGTTTGCGTTAGGCCGCCGCTTGTCAGCCACGTATTGCCGTAAATCGCCTTACCGCCAATTGTGACATTTTCGGTGAGGCCATATTCAAGATAGGTGTCGGACTCGATGCGTTGGAATTCGCCGCCTGCCGGATCTTGTGACGAGAGATCAGCTTGAAAATATTTCGCGCTGGAGATGACCAGCAGTTCGCCATCAGGCCGCGCCCAGGGCGAAGCGTGTGCGCCGTTGGCGCCGGCCAAGACCGCCATCGTCACGCTGCATATTATTTTGCAAACGGAATTTCTAACCGCCCCGCGCCCCACCTTGCCGCCTTTCTGGCTGATAGTGCGGGAACTATTTCAGAAAAGGCGGGATTAGGCTAGTCCCGGTAAAGTAAAAGGGCCCGGCAATGCGGCCAGGCCCTTCCGTTTTACTAGTATTTTTCGTGTTTTACGCCGCCAGTTTGCGGATAACATAATGCAGAATGCCGCCATTGCGGAAATAGTCGAGTTCATCGGCTGTATCGATCCGGACGAGAAGTTCCAGCTCCTTTTTATCGCCATTCGCGAATGTAACGGTTGCTTTCACGGTTGAGCGAGGCTCGATCTTATCGACATTGTCAATCGTCACCTGTTCGTCGCCAGTCAGGCCAAGCGCGGTCCAGCTGTCGTCGTTCTGGAACTGCAGCGGCAGAACACCCATCCCGATCAGGTTGGAGCGATGAATGCGTTCAAAGCTCTGGGCGACGACAGCGCGCACGCCCAGCAGGATTGTGCCTTTCGCCGCCCAGTCGCGCGAAGATCCGGTGCCGTATTCCTTGCCAGCGAACACGACGCTTGGAACGCCGTCGCTTTTGTACTTCATGGCGGCGTCGTAGATCGGCATGGTATCGCCAGACGGCACATATTTGGTGACCCCGCCTTCGGTGCCGGGAAGCATCTGGTTCTTGATGCGGATATTGGCGAAAGTGCCGCGCATCATCACTTCGTGATTACCCCGGCGTGATCCGTAGGAATTGAATTCCGCCACCGGCACCTGGTGCGATTTCAGATAGTCGCCGGCCGGGCTGTCTTCGGCGATGGCGCCTGCGGGCGAGATGTGGTCGGTGGTGATCGAGTCGCCAAACAGCGCCAAAACGCGCGCGTTTTTGATCGGCTCGATATCCTCCGGCTGTTTGGTCATGCCTTCGAAATAGGGCGGGTTCGCCACATAGGTCGATGGCGGCCATTGATAGGTTTCATCATCACTGACATCAATGCTGCGCCAGCGATCGTCGCCTTTAAACACATCTGCGTATCGGGTGGCGAACATCTGCGCCGTCACATGTTCGCGGACGACATCGGCGATTTCTCTGGAGGACGGCCAGATATCTTTTAGATAAACATCGTTGCCATTTTTATCCGTACCCAGAGGGTCTGTATTAAGGTCCACATGCATTGAGCCCGCAATCGCATAAGCAACAACCAGCGGCGGCGAGGCGAGGTAGTTCGCGCGCACGTCCTGACTGATGCGTCCTTCGAAGTTGCGGTTGCCGGAGAGAACCGAACAGGCCACCAGGTCGTTCTCGTTGACGGCTTTTGAAATCGAGGGCGGCAAGGGGCCGGAATTGCCAATGCAGGTGGTGCAGCCATAGCCGACAAGATTAAAGCCGAGCGCATCGAGATCGTCCGTCAGCCCGGCAGCGTCGAGATAATCTGTCACAACCTGGCTGCCCGGCGCCAGCGAGGTTTTGACCCAAGGTTTGACGTTGAGCCCTTTTTCGCGGGCGTTTCTGGCGAGCAATCCCGCGGCGATCAGGATCGATGGGTTTGACGTGTTCGTGCACGAGGTGATCGCGGCGATTACGATGGACCCGTCATGGACACAATAGTCGCAACCTTCAACAGAGTAGTTTGGGACGCCATAGTCGTAAGGCTGCGTATTTTCCATGTTCGCGCCTTCGGCTTCTAAGCGCGCTTCGGCGTCGGTTTCGGCGACTTTGCCTTCTTCAACGGCGCCGCCTTTGATGTTTTTAACGTCCTTTTTGAATTGCGCCGCCGCATCGCCCAGAACGATCCGGTCCTGCGGCCGTTTTGGTCCTGCAATCGAAGATGTAACCGTTGAAAGGTCGAGTTCCAGCGTGTCCGTGAAGACCGGATCGGGTGTTCCCGTCTCGCGCCACATGCCCTGTTCTTTGGCATAGGCTTCGACCAGTGCAATGCGCGCCGTGTCCCGGCCGGTGGCTTTCATATAGCGCAGCGTTTCTTCGTCAATCGGGAAGAAACCGCAGGTTGCGCCATATTCAGGCGCCATATTCGCAATGGTTGCCTGATCTTCGAGTGAAAGATGGTCGAGCCCGGGACCGAAAAATTCGACAAACTTGCCGACGACGCCTTTCTTGCGCAGCATTTCGACGACAACGAGAACAAGGTCTGTCGCTGTTGCGCCTTCCTGCAGCTTGCCGGTCATTTTAAAGCCGATGACTTCAGGGATCAGCATCGAGACGGGCTGGCCAAGCATCGCCGCTTCCGCCTCAATGCCGCCGACGCCCCATCCGAGTACGGACAATCCATTGACCATGGTGGTGTGGCTGTCGGTGCCGACAAGCGTATCCGGATAGGCGTAGGTTTCGCCCTTGTGCTCGGCGGTCCAGACGGTCTGCGCGAGGTACTCCAGATTAACCTGGTGGCAGATGCCGGTGCCGGGTGGAACGACACGGAAATTATCAAAGGCGCCCTGACCCCATTTCAAAAATTGATAGCGCTCGCCATTGCGCTCATATTCGCGCTGCACGTTTTTCTCAAAGGAATCCGGCCCGCCGAAATAATCCACCATCACCGAGTGATCAATGACGAGATCGACCGGCGCCAGCGGATTGATTTTTTCCGGGTCCTCGCCGAGCGCCTTCATTGCGTCGCGCATCGCAGCGAGATCGACCACAGCGGGCACGCCGGTAAAATCCTGCATCAACACCCGCGCCGGGCGATAGGCGATTTCGCGGGTGGATTTGCCGGTTTTCAACCAGTCGCTGAACGCCTTGATGTCGTCAACGGAAACGGAGCGATCATCTTCGAACCGGAGGAGATTCTCCAGAAGCACTTTCAGCGAAAAAGGCAGGCGGGAAACGTCGCCAATGTGCTTTTCCGCTTCGGCGAGGCTGTAATATGCGTAGTTCGCCCCGCCGGCGGTGAGTGTCTTCTTGGTGTTAAGGGAATCGCGTCCGGGTATCATGCAAGGCCTCCGGTTGAAAAAACTGAGAAATTCCGCGCCGTTATGGCGCAAGCACTACGGCCTTGCAATTGTCTGCGCTGTCATAGTCGCGACAAATTTCGAACTATGGTATCAGCCTCGTGAATTCCGGCTTTTTCGCCGTCTTTGTTCGTCACGTCAGCCTGCCTAAAGGAGCCCAATTCGCATGTTTCGTCCTCGCCTTTCCGTTGTTCTCGCCGCCCTTTCTGGATTGACCGCGAGTTTTCTGGGGGTTAGCGCCAGCGCGCAGCAGCCGGAGGCCAAGGCGACTTATCGGGACTGGAGCGTTTTCGTGCGTGAAACCGATGGCGACAAGGTGTGTTTTGCGGCGACGGAAGCTGCCGACAAGTCGCCCAAATCGGTCAATCACGGCGATGTTTTTTTTCTGATCGCAACCTGGCAGTCGGGCGCCGCGAGGGAGCAGCCGAGCCTGATGACCGGCTACACGCTGAACGCCCGGCCGGAGCCGACATTGCGCATTGGATCGGACCGCTGGGAAATGTACACATCGGAAAATGAGGCCTTTATCGAGGCGTCTTCCGAGGAGAGCCGGCTGATCCGGGCGATGCGCGAGGGCGCGGACATGCGGGTCAGCGCGGTCTCCCAGCGCGGCACGGCGACAAGTTACATCATCTCCTTGCGCGGGGTCTCAGCGGCGCTTGATCGCGCGGCGCAGGAATGTCGTTAGAGTGCGCCCAAGCGTTGTAAAAAAATTTTCATGACGGTGATCATAGGACCGCCGGGCAGGGGCGTGGATATCTATCCACCAACGCTGGGAAATATGAAAGAATTCATCAGATAGAATGGATTTTTTCGCGTCCTTCTCACCTCAGCGTTGTAGTGGAATCCGGAAATGCGGGTGGCGCAGTGGGTTAAAGCTTAAATTTGCTTTGGACCCTTTTTTACTGTTCACGCATCAACTTAGAGACGGAATTCTATGGCGTATGTCAGACATTGATTCTGATGCTGCGAGTTATCGGACAGTAAGGGTGATATTTATCATTGTGGAAAAGATGTTTTTGAAACGGAAAAGCGTTGTGAATAACCTTCGTCAATCCAGTCAAAATGTTGCTTTATCGTAATTTTCAAAAGGCGTTGATAGAACTCAGTATGAGGAGATAACCGATTCAGTTT
>JBCBSY010000106.1:0-6339 GCA_039818925.1 Pseudomonadota bacterium
ATGGATGATGCGCGGGCGATTGCTGAGGAAACCGCTCGCGCGTCCTACGGCCGGTTACTGGCGTGGCTGGCCGCCCGCACTGGCGACGTCGCCGCTGCAGAAGATGCCTTGGCGGATGCGTTCCGCGCTGCGCTGGAACACTGGCCAAGAACTGGCGCGCCCGAGTCCCCGGAAGCCTGGATTATCACAACCGCGCGGCGCAAGCTGATAGATGAAGCCCGAAAATCCAAAACCCGCGATAACGCCGCACCGACACTCTTATTGGCGAGCGAAGAAGCTGAGGCGGCTGCAGCGAAAGAAACGCCGTTTCCTGATGAACGACTAAAACTGATGTTCATCTGCGCACACCCGGCCATTGATCAAAATATTCGCACACCGCTTATGCTGCAAACTGTTCTGGGGCTTGACGCGGCGCGCATTGCGTCGGCGTTTTTAACATCGCCAAAAGCGATGGGTGCGCGCCTTGTCCGTGCGAAACGAAAAATAAAGGCGGCGGCGATCCCTTTTGTCGAGCCGCCGACCGAGCAGCTGCTGCAGCGTATTTCGTCTGTTCTTGACGCAATCTATGCCGCCTTTGGGACGGGCTGGAATGATCTTGACGGTCCGAATTTGGAGGGCGGCCTTACGGCGGAAGCGATCTTTTTAGCAAAGCTGGTCACGGATTTGACGCCTGATGAGCCCGAAGCCTGGGGCTTGCTGGCGCTGCTTCTTTATGCAGATGCGCGCCGCGCCGCGTGGCGTGCTGGCGGCGCCTATGTGCCGATCGATGAACAAGACACCAGCCTTTGGGACCGAGAAAAAATTGCAATGGCGGAACAAGCGCTCGCACGCGCCTGGCGCCTGGGTCGTGTTCAACGGTACCAACTGGAAGCAGCAATTCAATCGGCGCATGTCGCGTCGCGATTACATGGCCGCGATGTCGCCAGTGATATCGTATTGCTTTATGAAAGTTTGATCTCATGCGCCCCTTCGATTGGCGCACGAGTTGGTTTAGCAGCAGCATTGGCTAAGGCTAACCGTTGCAACGAAGCACTGGCGGCGCTTGATGCAATCGAACGAACTGTCGTGGAGCGTTACCAGCCTTACTGGGCCGTACGTGCGCACATTCTTGCAAAAGTTGATGATAAGCCCGGCGCGGCCGCAGCTTATGATCGCGCCATCGGACTTTCGAGCGATGAAGCGGCGCGACGATTCCTAAGTACCCGCAAATCGTCCCTTTGAATCGTTCGGATCGCGTTTAAAACCAGTAACTCTTGCCAAGGCGCTGTACAAACAACGGCGTGTTGGACGGCGTCATGTCAATTGTCCATTCGACCGTGTCGCCCATGCGGGCCTGATAGGATTCAACCTGGATTGCATAGCCCTGCGCCTCGATCCGGGTCCACAAACGCCCTTCCGCTGAACGAGCCGGCACGCCGGCGCGAATAATCAGGGAGTCGCCCTGCCGTCTTACAGTGCCGCCGGCGCTGCGGAAAAGATTCCAGGTTTCGTTTGTCTCTTCATTGTGCAAGCGGCCGCGAAGGCTGCCGCGGCGGATCATCGTATCCACGTCGTTCGGCAGGCCGTTTTCAAAATTGATCGTCATATGCACGTCGTATTTTGACGGGCCTCGCTGGTCTTGGACTTCTATGACACGAGCATTCTGCGTGAGGCTTGCTTGATAGACTCTTCCCTCAACGGCCGCTTCGCGCGTTGAGGCAGGTTCAAGGCCCGGTAAGCCCTCATTGATGCCTTCAATCCCGCCCGCGAGATCGGCCGGCACGGCCGTCATTAAAACGGCCAGCAAACCAAAACCTTGCGCAAAAGCGCCTTGTCGGGTGATCGGCTGAAAATAGAAAATCGATCCTGCGCCAACCAGAGTCATGCCGATGACCACCATCCAGAGCGGTATGTCTGTGAATCCCAGCAGGCTGCCAAACTGCACAACCCACTGGTTGATTGTGAACAACGCTGAGGCTTCCCCGGATTGCTGATAGTCCGTGACGAGCGCCGCAATGATCCCCGCGGACCCTGAAAGCGCGAGCCCCATCAAGTCGGTTGTTGTGAAATTCCCCGGCGTCTTAAAGCCCTGCTTTACCCCGTACGGCATTGGTCACTCCTTTACAGCATCCCCAGAAGCTCAGTTAACCACAGAATGGTGCAAGGATTAAGACAGGAGTTTCAGTGTCGAAGCGATTGGAGTTCAGGGCGACGAGGCGCGCCGTGGTCGCAATCCGCCGAAATCGACATCGAACAGATGTTCAAGGCTGGATCGGGAAAGCCCCTTTTTAACAAAGTCATAGGCGGTGACGTTCAACGCCTTGATGGCCATGCGTTCAATCTGGAGGCGGTCGCCGTCGGGAGCGGGCGTCACATCGACGTCAATCAAATTGATACAGGCAAGATCCTGTTCAAAAGCGGAAATGGTCGATAACCCCCCGCCACAGGCCCAACCCAGGGCAATCCGGTTCACGCCTTCATGCGCCACAATCAACGCAGATCGCCAATTGTGTTGCAGAACCAGCTCTTCAAGCGCCGCCGTCACGCGCGCTTCAGCCGACGCGAAAGTCTCGCCTTCAGGAAGAAAGCTGGCCCCCGGCGCATCTGCATCGTCAAAACTGTAAGCCAGGCGCGCGGCCAACTCTTCGCGACTCGCGGCCTTGATCCAGCCGCTCTTGATTTCTTCGAGCCCTTCATGGGCGATCAGCGCTGGCGGAGCCTGGAGGCCCGAAAGGATAATCTCAGCGGTCTGGCGCGTGCGCGGCAGGCCAGAAAATACCGCCAGATCAAAATCCGCATGTTTCAGGGCGTCGCGGGCGGCTTCCGCCTGGCTGCGTCCTTCCTCAGTGAGGTCAACCATCCGCGGATCGGTCAAGTCGGCGTCGAAGTAGTCCACATGCCCATGCCGCATTAGCGTAATTCGCCGTCTGCCTGATCCCTTCATTGCTATTGTCACTCTTCTTTTTTTGCGTTGCCACATGGGATAGCTGAGAGAAGACCCACGCGCCAGACACGGTCAAAAATAAGCTGTCAACGGCTCGCCTCCGATGAAAACGAGTGATAAAGTCACTTCAGATCGGGGAGGCAATGGGGCCCGAAACGGCGTAGTCGAGGGGTATATAGGGGCGATGGCGTTGCGTTCGCCAACATATCTGGCCGGGGCGTTTTTGCTTCTGGCGATAGCATATTCTTTGTATTTCAATATCGCCGTGCGTTTTGACGCAGGAGCGGCGCTTGCCAGGTTCGATCAGCTGACAAGCCACGGCGCCTATGCGCGCGCCGCAGGCCACGGAGAGCGGGCTCTCAGACTGCTGGAACGAGACGGACAGTCAGTTGAATCGCTCGCGCCGATTATGCTGCGCGTGGCAGACGCCCAAATTTCCCGCAAACGCCATGACCGTGTTGCATCGCTTCTCGTCGATGCGCTGGCGACCAATTCAGCTGGCAAGCTTTCTGCAGGAGAGCGTGCTGAATTTGAAGACAAGCTTGCACGGGCGTCGGTATTGTCAGGCGATATAGAGACCGCCGTTGCAATTTATGCTTCCTTTCTAGAGCTTGCGGGAGATGACGCGGCGCGCGGCGGCGCTGAAAGTGCGTCGTCTATGCGAATTGCTTATGCGGACTATGTTGCGGATGCAGGTTCGCTTTTTACGGGCGCATTAAACCATGCCAGTCCGTACACGCCTTCAAACGGTGCAACGGAAACACAACTCGCCACTGCATCCAGCATGGCGTCGCTGGGCGCCTTTTACGCCATGCGGGACGATAGCGCATACGCCGCTGCGGGATTGCTCTCCTCGGCTTATCAGATCAGGTCAAAACTTCTGGGCGGCGATCATCAGGATACCGTTCGGCTAACGCTGGTTCTCGGTCCAGTGTTTGCCCGCATGGGTCGGCTCGATGATGCAGAGCAGCTATATCTCGAAGCATTTCACGCTCAGGAACAGGTCAAAGGAACAAACAGCCCTGACCTCAGCCTTTACATCAGATTGCTAACCGGGATTTACGAGCAACAAGGCCGCCTTACTGAAGCACAAGCCTTGCAAGAACATATGCGCAATCTTTTCCAAGATGCGTTCGGCGCTCAGCGTTATGCGATTAACCGTGAACGCGACCGGCGCGAAGACATTAACCGTCCCGTTTCGCAGTTCTTTGTCCTGGAAAGAGGCTATGCCCCGACTGATTTGGTATCCGCTGCGGAGTACACGATCCCGACGGCGAAGTCGCCGGACATCGATGAAATGAAACTGCGCCTTGCGGCCGATCCGGATGCTGACCCCCGAGAGGCGAACCTGCCGGCGCGTTTGGCGCAATTGATTTCCCTGTGCCGTTCAGAGTCAGGCGAGCGCATCTCATTGCGGTCCGGCTATCGGTCGTACACGACGCAGCGCATACTGTATTTAAACAATGGCGATAAAGGCACGGTGACCCCGCCGGGCATGTCAGAGCATCAAACCGGACTTGCGGTGGATATCAATGTGGACGGACGATTTATGCGCTCGTCGGACCGTACCTATCAGTGCTTTGAAGAAAATGCTTATCGATTTGGATTCATATTGTCCTATCCGCCGGGGAATGATTATCTGCCCGGTGAGGATACGTATGAACCATGGCACTGGCGTTATGTCGGCGTATCAACCGCAAGGCTCTACCGCGAGGCGGGGCCGCATCATAAGCCGCAGGAATTTTTGGCCGCTCTGCCCTGCTATCAGGAGCGCGCCGCCAACGGTGTATTTCCAGTCGCAGGCGAGGAGGACGTTTGTCTTTCCGGCAGGCCTGTCGCCCAAGTCGCGGCGAGTGAGACACCGGATATGCAACCGCTTGGCGAAGACGAGCGAACGGCCCGTATCTTGAATAAACTCCCGGCAGCGCGCACGCCGCGCTAGTTGATTTATAAGCGGCTCTATAAGCCGTCCGTCGGGTGATTTGATGCCAACCGAAAATAGCGTCACGGCGAAAGCGCGGATTGTTTACATTGGTGGCGACGAAGGGTGTGCGGCGTTAACCTTGCCCTTCGCTGACGCTGGATACGAACTCGTTCTACAAAGACATGCGGGCGGCGCTGATATCGGCCTGATCGATTTGCGCGGCCGTCAAGTCACCGACGAAAAGGCGAAGGCGTTGGCCACACTCTTGCGCAAGTCCGCACCGGAATGCGCAATCTTGATTATCATTGATCCCTTCATCGACGAACAGATCAGGAAGACCCTGCGCAAACATGGCGAACTTATCGCGATGCAAACGCAGCCGGACGGTTTGATTGAACGTTGCCGCAAAACCATTCGGCTGCGCAATATCGCTGAAGAAACTGGTGAGCGACTAAAGACTCTCGCCTCGCTCAATCGCCTCAGTCAATTTCCGCCGATTGCCGCGCCAGCCATGCCGCTGCGCGTGTTGATCGCCGGCGCTCCCGGCCCTGCTGCTCTCGCCGCCGTTAATGCGCTCGTAGCGAGCGTTGAGAAATGCGTTTGCGTTTTTTCCGCGGGACAAGCTTTACGGGCGACGGAGACCGCAAGTTTTGACGCGGCGATTTTTCTGCCGGCGCAAAGAAATGATCCGCTGCTCAGCCTTGCCCGCTCACTGCGACGTCATCCGAAACATGCAAGCATGCCAATCATATTTCCGATCAACGATCCTGACGAAGCCGCCGCCCTGTCAAAGCGAGGTGCGTCGGATTTTCTGCTGACGAGCCACATTGCGTCGGAACTGTGTGCAAAAGTTCAAGTGTCCGCGCGGCGCGCCAGGCTATTGAAATCGATGCGTAGATTTCTTCAGACCTGCGAAGGCGAAGGGATACGCGATATGGCGTCCGGCGCGTTCACGGTTGACTTTCTTGCGGAGCATGGCGCGAGGCTTTGTGCGCGCGCTGATCAGCACGGTCGCCCATTGGCCATTGGGACAATATTCCTTGAAAAGGACGGCGCCGGGTCGCTCAAGAATACGTCAGACAAACAGGCGCTTCACCAGGCGACCCGTCTGATCAATCGTGTTACTCGCGCGGAAGATGTTGCGGTCCGTGTGGCAAGCGACACATTCATCCTACTGATGCCCGCTACGACGGAAGAAAATGCAGCAAAAGCCGGTTTACGTATTCAAGGCGTGCTGGAGAATACTGTTTTTCGCTCACCCAATGACGAAACGCTCTATAGCGTGCGCGCCAACGTGACGGCATGTGCTCGCCCAGCGGCATTCTGCATAGAAGAGAGTGTCGCATTGGCTCTGGCGGTATTGCGCGAAAGCAAAACAGCTACGGCGCTTTCTCGGCAATTTCCGCAATAATCTCTGCGACTTTTTTGGCGCCGCGTAACCTTGCCCGGTTATCCGCCCACTCCTGCCGAAGAACAAATTTCTGATCAGGCC
>JBCBSY010000107.1:0-6212 GCA_039818925.1 Pseudomonadota bacterium
CGATGAAGATGAAATCGGTGATCTCAACACGGAATATGATGAGAATGGCGAGCCGGTTCTGGCGGCGCCGGCACGGTCCCGAAAGCGAAAAATCATCCGGAAGAAAGCCAAGAGCGCCGAAAGCCGCCGTGAACGGCGCGAGGCGCAACCGTCGCTGCCGGTGTTCTCGGCGGATGATTATGAACTCCCGCCGCTGAATCTTCTCGCAAAGCCCAACGGCGCCCGGCGCACCGTCATTTCCGATGAAGCGCTGGAGCAGAACGCACGGATGCTGGAAAACGTACTCTCGGATTTTGGCGTGCGCGGTGAAATCATCAATGTTCGGCCTGGCCCGGTGGTCACGCTTTACGAGCTTGAACCGGCGGCGGGCATCAAGTCTTCTCGCGTAATTGGTCTCGCCGACGACATTGCGCGATCCATGAGTGCAGTTGCCGCGCGCGTGGCGGTTGTCCCGGGACGCAATGTCATCGGCATCGAACTCCCAAACCAGGATCGGGAGATGGTATTCCTGCGCGCTCTTCTGGGGGCCGAGGAATATGAAAACTCCGGCGGTGATCTGACGCTCGCGCTTGGCAAATCCATCGGCGGCGAGCCGGTTTTTGCAGACCTTGCACGCATGCCGCATTTGCTGATTGCCGGAACGACCGGGTCCGGCAAGTCAGTGGGCATCAACACGATGATCCTGTCGCTGCTCTATCGAATGTCGCCGGAGCAATGCAAGCTGATCCTGATCGATCCAAAGATGCTGGAGCTGTCAGTCTATGAAGGCATCCCGCATCTTCTGTCGCCGGTTGTGACGGACCCGCGCAAGGCGGTGGTTGCGCTGAAATGGACCGTGCGTGAAATGGAAGAGCGTTACCGGCAAATGTCCAAAGTCGGTGTACGGAACATTGAAGGGTTCAATGCGCGCATCGCCGAGGCCGAAGAAAACGGCGAAGTGCTCTCGCGAACGGTTCACACAGGTTACGACGAAGACACCGGTGAGCCGGTGTATGAAACCGAAGAGCTTGAATATGAGCCAATGCCCTTCATCGTCGTTGTCATAGACGAAGTGGCCGACCTGATGATGGTCGCCGGCAAAGACATTGAAGGCATGGTGCAACGCCTTGCGCAAATGGCGCGCGCCGCCGGCATCCATTTGATCATGGCGACGCAGCGTCCATCGGTCGATGTCATCACAGGCACGATCAAGGCGAATTTCCCGACCCGGATTTCCTTCCAGGTCACATCGAAAATCGACTCGCGAACCATCCTCGGCGAACAAGGCGCAGAGCAATTGCTGGGCCAGGGCGATATGCTGCACATGGCGGGCGGCGGACGGCTGCGGCGGGTCCATGGCGCTTTTGTTTCTGATGATGAAGTGGAGAAAATCGTCAGCTTCCTGAAAAAGCAGGGCGCGCCGGACTATGTTCAGGAAGTCACTGAAATGCGCGATGACGATGGCGGCGAAAGCAGCGGCTTTGATATTGGCGGCAACACCTCATCTGGCGATGCGCTTTATGATCGTGCGGTCGCGGTCGTTTTGCGCGACCGAAAGGCTTCGACATCTTACGTTCAGCGGCGGTTGCAGATCGGTTACAACCGGGCCGCGACTCTCATTGAGCGGATGGAGGAAGAGGGCGTCATTTCACCGGCCAATCACGCAGGCAAGCGGGATATTCTGGTCGGCGACGATGCGGCGTAGACACGCACGGCATGCGCGTTATGCGGGTGGCCGGCCCGGTTTGGATGATTTATCCGCATCCAGAGCGACAAATTGCGTTAACTACTGATTTTGCGGTGAAATTGCACAAGCGCCGTTGTCTTTTACTTTTTGTTAGGCATACTAACTTTTGGGGAGAAAGTTGTGAGGCCCTGGGTGGCGTATGTCGAAGAGCTATGAGACTCTTTCCGGTGCTGCAGGCAAGGCGCGGTTTTTCCGCCCTAGCCGTTATCGCGCGTCAGAGATTTTTGCCGGAAACGCGCCACGCCTGATCTTCGAAGACGAAGTTTTCGATCTCGAAAATATCAGCGCCAGAGGCGCCGGTTGTATTGCGCGCCATCAACACGAAACCGAAAATCCACCTGGGACAAGGGGCGTGTTGCGGTTAACGCAACATGGGCGTGAGCTGTTTCTGGGCTCGGCCCGCAAGGCGCGCAGCGAAACAGGTCCTGGCGGGCAGATTGCCGGGTTTGAACTTGAGTCGAACAGCTTTGATCTCGATTGGCTGATCCGTGAGAATGCAAGCTTGCTTGCGCGCGGCGCGCCGGATGCGCAGGCGCTGATCGAGCCGTCGGTAGAATATAAAACCTTTTGTGCCGACGTTACGGCCTTTATCGGCGGGTACCTTCTGCGCGCGCAAAAATATGTCGGACCAATTGAAGACCGATTGAGCGAGGACGAACGCAACGACATCGCCCGCGATCTTGCCGCCGCTGCGGAGTCTGGATGGCTTGATCTTCTTCAGACCGGTAACGAGCTGACGGCAGAGATCCACAACGACAAGCAACGCCGCATCGGTTACAAGTCGTACACGGAACGCACCGTAAGCCAGGTGCTGTTGGCGGGTCCGGGCTGGGCGCGATGTTACTACAAGCCCGCGGGCTATCCCGGCGATTTTCGGATCATGAATTACGGTTATGAACAAAAACCGGAAGGCGAAACCGTTTCGCAGAAATTCCTTCATCTTCTGGGGATGAGCGCCTCGCGCGCGGTCATCACCCGAATGGAGATGGTGGCGCGTCTAGTGTCCGATTACGCCCTTGCGCGCTCAGGCAATGAAGCGGCGGAGTATACGATCACCAGCGTTGGCTGCGGCCCGGCGCGCGAGCTTGAGGATATTCTGGCGGCGACGCCGCAAAGCATGTGCTGGCGTGTGAATCTGGTCGATCAGGAGCCGGCCGCGCTCGATTACGCGTTTGAACGGATCGCCGCCATGCCGGATCGGGACCGGCTGAATGCTGCAGGGTTCAACATTTCGTTCCGTGAGATGCTGCGGCCGTCACAGGACAACGCCGTTTTCGTCGGCAATGACGTGATCTATTCCTCCGGCTTTGTAGATTATCTCAATCCATTGCTTGCACAGCGATTTGTGAAAAGGCTCTATGATTTCGTAAAACCCGGCGGACAGGTGATTGTTGGAAATGTCAACAATCTGCCGACGGGCATGATGTGGCCGCTGGAATACATCACGGACTGGAGCCTCTATTTCCGTAACGAAGACGAAATGCGCGCCATGGCGCGTGAAATTCCAGAGGCGAATGTCTCGGTGATTTCCGATCCGATGCAGGCGATCTATTTCCTGGTTGTCGAAAAGCCGCTCAGCTAAAATTCGGCGCCGCGTTTATCAGATTGCAATTACAGAATTTGCGTCGGTTCGGACTGCGGTTATCCAACAGCTTGCTCCGGCGCAGCTTCGCTCGCCGCCGCAGGCTTTTCAAAGCGAATGACGACACAGGCGCCGGATTCACCGTCGGATCCCAGCCGGATCGTGGCGTTCTGATCCCCGAAGATGTGCTTGGCGATAGTAAGCCCCAACCCCATCCCTTCGCTTGCGCGCACTAGAGCAGACTCGCCCTGGGTGAAAGGCTTTAGGGCTTTAGCAATCTGGTCTTCGGTCATGCCCGGCCCTTCATCGCGGATCGACAGCTCATAAGCATTGTCATCGGTGTTCGCACCGGTGATCCAGATGGTTGAGCCCTCAGGCGACGCTTTGATCGCGTTTTCAAGAATGTTGTTCAGCGCATAGCAGGTGTGAACGATATCAATATCGACGCTGCCTTCTTCTAGCGCAGAGATATCGACGGTGATGTCTTTTTTCTCCATCCCGGCGCGCATCCGCTCCAGCGCCACATCCACCAACTCACTGACCGCCGTGTTGCTGATCTCGTATTTCATCTTCCCAGCGGTGGCGTCGACAAAGCGCAGCATTTTTTGAATGCGCGATAACAGAACATGCGCGGAGCCATGAATTTCGTTCAGGTGGCGGACATTGTCGCCGGTGTCGTTCGCAGCTTTGCAGGAATTCGTCACAACTTCCGTATAGCCGATAATCTGATGCAGCGGCGTGCGAAGCTCGTGGCTCATCATCGAAAGGAAGTTGATTTTTGATTGGTCTGCGGCGGTGGCTTCGATCAGCAGTTTCTCGATCATCTCGCCATCACGCTGACGCTGCTCATCACGCAGCCATATCATACGTGAGCGGATCTCCTGGGTGTAGTTTGTGGCGACGGCGACCAGTGCAATCGACAGCATAAAGAAATGCCCGGAAATCACATCGACCGAGGAAAAAGCAGAGTTCAGGTTCAGCACCGAAACGTAAATCACGGATGAGGAAAGATAGGCCGCGGCGCCGACACGAAATGGGATGCGCATCATGCAGGAGGACGCGATGAAGACGACAAGAATCCCGATGATATAGGGCGGCGCCCCCGCTGGAGGGATGATGGCGATCATGGTGATCACCCCGATCGCGGAAAACCAGATACCGCAGGCGCTCAGCCAGCCAAAACGCGGTTTCACCTTCTCAATGAAAGACAAGGGCACCAGCGCGACGATCATCAGGCCGGAGATCACACGTAAGGTGAGAACCGTTTCCAGGTTCTGTCTGACAGTCAAAACGTCGAGAATGGAATAGCCAAAATAGGCGACAATCACGAGATACCAGAGATATCGTTCGCTGGAGAGCGTCGTTTTGACCAGATTCCGGATATAGCGTTGCTCCACATCCTTGGCCTTGAATTGCGCGGACCACCCGGACAGCCCGTCGCGTTCCAGTGTCTGCTGGAACGCGCGCAGGGGATTGGGCCGCGATGCGGCGGCCGTTCCGGATGCGGATTGGTGCAACGCCATTGGTTTGCTTTACCCTAAGAGAGTTAACGATGGTTTGGCGGCGCCAGCCATAACGCCTGGAATACGAGCAATTTCGGCGCGTTACTGCGCATGACTGCTTGCGAGAGGGTGAACAAAGAATTAAACTTTGGTTATGGCGGATATAGGATCAGCAGGGGCGCTCTCGCCCGGGGCGGATATCGCGCGCGATGTCGCGGCGCAGGCCTCTGCGCGCGGCGCTTCGTGGCCGACCGTCGGGCTCTTTGTCGGCTTGTGGGTCGGCATCGCGTTTTCGGTTGCGATGGCGTTGATCGGCTTTGTTCCCTATTGGGGCGCGGCGATCGCCAACACCGCTATGTTTTATGTAATGGCGCATAGCAACCATGAAGCCATTCACCGCAACATCTCCGGCGGCAATCCGCGGCTGAGGTGGTTGAATGAAGCAATCGGTCATTTGGGGTCTTTCTGGTTCTTCCTGCCCTTTCCGGCGTTTAAAGCGGTGCATCTGGCGCATCATCGTGCGCCGAATGACCCAGCTACCGATGGCGACATGTGGGTGGCGCGTGAAAACCCGCTGCTGGTTTTTCTGACCTGCTCGACCATTCTCGTCGGCTATGAATTCCAGATCTGGCGGATGGCGCGCGAGGGGACACTGTCGCGCGCCGACGTCTTGATGATTTACGGGCAGCGCATTCTCGCCCTTCTAGTGATCGCGGCGGCGTTCGCGGTCGGTATCGGCTATGAAATTTTCATGTTCTGGATGCTGCCGGCGTTGTTGACCATGCCGTTGCTTGCATACTTCTTTGCTTATGTGGTGCACCAGCCGCATGACGAAACGGACCCTTACCGTTCAAGCAATGTTATTCTGGCCAGACCTTGGTTGCAGCCGCTGGTGACCGGTGTGTTCGTTTTCCAGAATTACCACCTTGTGCATCATCTCAATCCGCGCATTCCGTTTTATAACTACGGAAAAACCTTTCGCGCGATGCAGTCCGAATTGGTGTCGAAAGGCGCCAAAGTCTCGACGCTATAGCCCGCTATCCCTTTTAAAATATCAGAAATGCGCGCCAGAATGGGCAGCGCGTTGGGTTCGAGGAAAGCGAAATAATAGCGTTTGGAATCATCTCATCACTACTGCCGATCCAGATGTCATAGAATTTGATATAGCGTTCCTATTGAAGTGAGCACTTGCTTTCTTTTGCGACAAAAGAAATTTTGCCGACCAGAAACGGCGGACGCCAGCAGATGTTTTCCCTTACAAAAAGCGCAGCAATGAGATGCAAGTGAATGAAGATTTAGAAGGCCGCACACGAATTTGGATGTTTTGTCGGCGCGATTAGCGTCCAGCCTGTGCCCTCCATCGAGCCAAATCCGGTTCGCGTGCGCGCAAGCATACGCGGTT
>JBCBSY010000108.1:0-6145 GCA_039818925.1 Pseudomonadota bacterium
CTTATGTTTTTTGCGGAATTTGAGCTGGGCCGCGATGAGACGCCTGGCGACTACCGGATCGTGAACGGATTTAACGATCAACAGGTTTTTGGTCGGGCTTTTGTATTGCCAAAGGTCGATAAGGTTGGCGTTGATTACGTTATCGAGTTGGGCGGCGGCGTGAGCGAGAAACACCTTACTGAGAACGTGGGTCGTTGGGCGGATGTCCTGGCTGAATTTTTGACAACATTCCAAGCCGGCGAGCCGATTGGTTAGGCGAGTTCACCCTGGTCACGTCGCCTTTTAAGATGTCCATTACGCCGCGCGGTCGATCAGCGCTTTCAACCCTTCGGGCAAGTCTTTTTCAAGCTCACGCAAGCGTTCAATCAACCGCCGCTCATTCACGTCAAACCCGCCATCCTTGCCGATGCGCGCCGCCATCCAGTCCGCTTCGGTCTTTGTGATGCGCTCGGCGATAGCGATCTCCGCGTCGCGTTTTTCGTTATGCGCGCCATAAGCGCTCTGCGTTGATTTAAATCCGCTGAGCCCGCCCTCGATCATTTTCTTGAAGAACCCGCCGATATTGATTGACTGATCTTTCGCCCAGGCATTGCGGCGGAAAGCCTCTTCGCGGCTTGGCGCCGTGTAGCCGAGATGCGCCATGAGGTGGTTGATGACGCCTTGCACAAACAGTTCTGTCCACGCCGGATTGTTGCGTGCATTCTCGGTGGCGTCATTGATGTCGAACAACAGCTCGGCTTCCTGACGGGTCACGGCCACATGGCCGTCGCCGCCAGCGGCGAATAAATATCGGCGCAGGATAACCGCATCCTGTTTGTCGACAACCGGCCCCTCCGGTTTGTTGACAATATGCGCCTTAATCTGTTCACCAACAAATTGCGCCATGGCCCCAGGTGTTTGCGTTGCGGTCTCCATCAGCTTGACCATCAGCGCGATCTCGAGGCTGCTGGCGCAACCATTGCGCAAGACGCGTTCTTTCAGGCTGCCGAATTCCTGCTCGGTCAGGTAGCCTTGAGGTTCTTCTTCGCGCAAATAGAAATCAGCAGCAGCTTCGGCAAAAAACTGAAACCATTCCGGATCGCCGTCCTGCGCCCGGTCGCCAAGATCGAAAAGGGCGTCAAGCTCTCGGCGTTCAACAATCCCGTTGGCGAAAACGGTCCGCCGTAAAAACAAGACCTCGTCAGCGGAGACAAAACCGTCTGCCCCGATGGCGGCGAGGCGAGATTGAAGCGATGGATCAGACATGGGCGCGTCCCTCGAATTTCAGATCGACCGGACTATCTCTCATCGAGGTTAAAATCAGGGAAAGGAAATCGTTCGGGATCGCCGGATTAAGTATGCGTTAACGGCGATTTAGCGGGGCAAGACGCCGCCCCCGAACATCACGGCGGCGCCGACAAAAAAGGCCAGCCAGGCGGTCTGCATGACCATGGCGGCAACTGGTCTTGGCCCAACCTCGAAAAGGTCTTTCATTGATGTTTTGATGCCTAGCGCCGACACCGCCACCACCAGGGAAAAGCGCGACGCACCGGAAATAACCTCGCGCGCGCTTTCCGGCACCAAGCCAAAACTGTTTGCAGTCATCAAAACGGCAAAGCCGAGCAGAAAAACCGGGAAGGCGCGCCCGGTCGCTTCGGACCCCGCGCTGCGCGCGAACATTAGGGCGATGATAAACACCGCCGGGGCCAGCAGAGTAACGCGCATCAGTTTTACAACGGCGGCGACGGCCCCTGCGTCGTCAGACACAATATAGCCGGCGCCGATCACCTGCGCCACATCGTGGATTGTCGCGCCCAAAAAGACACCGGCCTGCATCTCTGTAAAACCAACCAGATGCGTGAGCGACGGATAAGCGACCATTGCAATGGTTGACAGGCTGGTGACGCCGACAACGGTCAGAATGAGGTTGCGCTCGCTGTCTTTCGTCTGCGGCAGGACAGACGCAATCGCCATGGCCGCGGAGGCGCCGCATATGGCGACGGCTCCGGCGGAAAGCGTCGAATGGGCGCCGCTCAAACCCGCCGCGCGGCCGATAACAACGCCAACAGCGATGGTTGTGGCGACGCCTGCCAGGACCAGCAATGCCGTCGCCCAGCCCAGCCCTGCAATCTCGGTGAATGTAACGGACGCCCCCAGCAAAATGACGCCCAGTTGCAGCACCCGTTTTGATGCGAACTGGATCCCAGGTTTGGTTTTTGGCTCCTCGTCGAGAAAATTAAAAGCGATTCCAAAAAGGATCGCATAGAGCATCACAGGCCCGCCATAACGCGATGAAATGAAAAGCGACGCCAAGGCTACTGTGACAGACAACAAAAGCCCCGGCGCGAGGGCGCGCGCGCGTTCTGTCAGGCTGGAAAGGGTCAAGAGAAAAGGCTTTCTGAAACCGCGGTCGTTACTCTGCCGCCAGCCGGGCTCCCTTGTCACGAGCCATGTTCTCGAGCGGCGCTTCTGCGCATTTGCGCCGGTCGCGATGCGTCACCATGCGATGGTGCAAATCCTCAATGCATTTGCGGCCGGTACAGACGAACAGGAAGGGAAAGACGCCATGCAGCAAGCAGGCAATCCCGGAGACGACCATTTTCGCGCCAAACCCAAACGCCATTCCCATATGCTGGAAATAGCTTTCGCCGACGCTTGCCGGGTGCTCGGTAAAGGCGCGCTTAATCATCTCTGTAAAATCCTCAAGGGGTTTCGGATGCTCCGAGAATATGCGGGAATCAGTGAAAATTTATCCTACAAAGCTTGATAGAAAAACTAACTCTTGCGATTATTTTCTAATTTTTCTATCTATATTAGAATGGATTCTATCGATAAGGCCATAATTGCGATACTGCAACGCGATTCAGCAACGCCTGTGAGCGATATCGCCGAGGCGGTCAACCTCTCGCCCACGCCCTGTTGGCGGCGCATCAAGAAACTTGAAGAAGAAGGCGTGATTGAACGACGTGTGGCGCTCGTTGATCGCGAGGCGCTCAATCTGCGGCTCACCGCTTTTGTCGCCGTCAAAACCGCGCAGCACAGCGAGGCGTGGTTGAACCGATTTTCAGAATCCGTGCGGCGCATTCCCGAAGTGGTCGAATTCCATCGGATGAGCGGCGAGACCGACTATCTGATGAAGGTCGTCTGCCCCGACATGGCGCGTTTCGACAGGGTTTATAAAAAACTGATTTCCGTGGCGGAGTTCTCCGATGTCCGATCAAGCTTTTCCATGGAAGTGTTGAAGTCGACCACCGAGCTGCCGCTCAATTACATATAAAGACAGACCAGTGGTTTGAGAGCTTTCATGTGCAATGATCGCTACAAGGAACAAGCAGAGGCCAATCCCCTTTATTTGTAAGCGACGCCTTCTTTCATAACGAAGTCAACATCTTCCAGTTCCGTAATATCGGCAAGCGGATCGCCCTCGACCGCGACGAGGTCGCCATATTTGCCGGGGGCGATTGAGCCAAGCACATCCGATTGGCCAAGGTTGTCGGCGCCGTAAACGGTTGCTGAACGAATAGCTTCCATCGGCGTCATGCCGGCTTCGACGAGCAGGCCGAATTCACGCGCGTTGTCACCATGTTTGGAGACGCCGGAGTCGGTGCCAAACGCGATCTTGACGCCGCCCGCATGCGCCCGCCGCGCCATATCCAGCATCTTCGGACCGACTTCCGCTGATTTCGCGCGTTGTGGCGGCAATAGGAATGAGTTGGGGTCGGCCGCCCATTCCGCAACCGTGATGCCGGCGAGAATGGTCGGCACCAGATAGGCGTTGTTGCGTTTGAAAAGGCGAATAGACTCGTTGTCGAGATAGGTGCCGTGTTCGATGGAATCGACGCCGGCGCGCAGGGCGGCATTGATGCCGTTGACGCCATGCGCATGTGCGGTGACCTTACGACCCATTGCGTGCGCCGAGTCCATGATCGCTTTGAGCTCATCGTCGAAAAATTGTTGCTCAAGACCGGCGGCGGTGTTGGATAGCACGCCTGCCGTCGCCGTCAGCTTGATATGGTCGGCGCCCCGGCGCACTTGCTCGCGCACGGCTTTGCGGCATTCGCCGACACCGTCGCAAACGCCAGTGTGGTGAAGCAACTCGCCGACGTCTTCCCGATATCCTTGCGTGCCGTCGCCATGTCCGCCGGTCACGGATATCGTCGACCCGGAAGCGTAAATCCTCGGTCCCACGACATCGCCCCGCGCTATTCCGTCGCGCAACGCAAACACGGCGTCGCGTGATCGCGCACCGACATCGCGCACCGTCGTAAAGCCCGCCATCAGGGTTTCGCGCGCAAAGCCCGCGCCGGCGATCGCCTGATCGGCTTCGGACATTTCCACCCGCTGCAGGCGCGCCCGTGGATTGTTTTCGCTGGTAATGTGGACGTGACCATCGATAAAGCCTGGCATCACAAACATCTCGCTGAGATCGTGTACGACGACATCATCGTCGGCGCCCGCGCCAATAGCGTCGGCGGCAAGGAAACCATCCGCGATACGTTCCACCATGCCGTCTTTGATAATCACCGTCTGGTTTTCGGTGGCTGCGCCGCCGGGAACGGCCAGCAGACGTCCGGCATGAACGACAGCGTAGTCAGCGGCCTGTGCTGTAGAAGAAACCGCGACAAGTGCGGCGAGTGCAGTAATCAACTTCATCGAATGCCCCTCGTTAACACGGGACTTGCGCAATCAGTGTGCTATGGCGCCGTCCCTTACGCTTCTGGCCCTATATACAGCGTTTCATTAGCGAAATCGAACATGAAGCTGTGGGTTGCAAAAATATCCGCGCCAACCAGACAGAATGCCTGCTTTGCAACGCCAAGCTCTCTGAAAATTTCAGCATCGTGCACAATATAAAGCCCTTTTCGCCAAACCTGCCTGCCAATTGAAAGCCGGTCGATCCTGACCACGCGGGCGCGGTCCCTGTTGTCAAAAACGTCGCTAATGCGCGTGCCTGTTGAAAAGCCGCCCCGCCGATCACCATTAACATAGAGACCGGATGTCATGCGCCTGAACGCAGCGACATTGAAAACCGTTCCCGAGGCGCCAAGGTCAACGACGCATTCGATCCTCTTGCGCCGGATTCTCAATGTAACGGTGTATAAGGAAGGATTGGCGGCGTCTTGGCCAAAGCGCATTGGTCTGAGCCGTGTCGTGGACCAGTCTTTTTCAAGATCGGTAATCCCGGCGTCGCGCGGATATAAAACGATGACTTTGCGCCGACTGTCGACAAGAACGGTGAACCGGGAAAGAAAATCCAGTCCGATAACGCCCTGCGGCGGCGTATTCGGCGACGCCCAGTCCGGTAGAATAACACCGATGTGGTTTACCAGTCCCGCTTGACCTTCGTGGATATTCCCCAGTTGGTAAGCCGGCAATCGCTCAGCGCCAATCAGACCAATGACCCGTATTGGCTCACGGTCAGCGGGGAGAAAGCCTTGCTGATCGGCGAGGTTCTGGAACACAGAGGTGATCGTCGCGCCTGTATCGACAATAAAGTCATGCGGCCCCTGACCGTTAACCGTAGTTTGGATGGTGATCCAGCCTTGATAATCGATCCGATAAGGGATTTCAGCGATTGGGGCCTGATCGAGCACGGGCTGCGCGAACCCACTCGGCGACGACATGGCAAACATCACTACTGTGACGATTCCTGCGATCAGATTCTTCATTATTCGCGCCCTGTCCGGTCAAAGGCTGCGCACCCCCTGTGGTTGAATGATATTCAAGACAGGGCCTGTGGTCACTAGGAGGAGGCGGTCGCCAGCTGGCCGATCTTGCGAATTCGCGCCAATGTGATGGGCCTGGTCCCGCTAGTCCGGCTGAATTCGACACCGTATTTCTCTCTTCGCGGTCGCGAAAAGCCCTTGCGTTCGGTGGCGCAGGGGCTATAACCCGCGCTTTTGAAGCGACCGTCGGGCCCCGGAATATGGGAATGGCATGCCTTGGCGGTCTTGTAACGCACCCGAAAGGGCCCCGGCAAAGTCTGCGGGAAGCCAGGAATAGCGAAATGCCCAAGATGAAGACCAAATCCGGCGCGAAAAAGCGCTTCAAGATGACCGCCTCCGGGAAGGTCAAGGCCGGTGTCTCCGGCAAACGCCACGGCATGATTAAGCGCACGCCCAAGCAGATCCGCCAAAATCGCGGCATGGACGTGCTTTCCGATCCT
>JBCBSY010000109.1:0-6138 GCA_039818925.1 Pseudomonadota bacterium
GTGATTGTATCAACCGCCCGCACGCCGATCGGCAAAGCTTATCGTGGCGCCTTCAACGCGACGACGGCTGTGGCGCTCGGCGGGCACGCCGTAAAACACGCGGCGGAGCGGGCCAAGGCTGATTTTGAGGAAATAGAAGATGTCGTCATGGGCTGCGCCCTGCAGCAGGGCACGGCGTTTCAGAACGTCGCCCGTCAGTCCGCATTGCGCGCCGGTTTTCCCATTGGCGTTTCCGGCATGTCGCTCGACCGTCAGTGCGCGTCCGGTATGATGGCGATTGCGACAGCGGCCAAGCAGGTGATCGTCGACAATATGCAGGTCGCCATCGGCGCCGGCGTTGATTCTATCTCAACCAACCAAACGAGCGATATGTTTGTACGGCCCGATCCGTGGCTGATGCAAAATCTGCCTGCGACCTATATGCAGATGATCGAGACGGCGGAGATCGTCGCGGACCGCTACGACATTTCCCGCGAGCGACAAGACGAATATTCCCTGCAGTCGCAACAGCGCACGCACGCCGCGCAACAAGCTGGGAAGTTCGACCATGAAGTCGTGCCTATGGCGTCGGTCATGAAATTCAAGAACAAGGAAACCGGCGAAATTTCAGACGTTGAAACCAAGCTGGAAAAGGACGAGGGCAACCGCCCGGAGACAACGCTGGAAGGGCTGTCGGGATTGAAAACCGTTTTCGCCGGCGGCCAGGTCGTCAAGGAAGGCAAATACATCACCGCCGGCAACGCCTCGCAATTGTCGGATGGCGCCAGTGCAGCCGTGGTGATGGAAGCCAAGGAGGCGGAAAAGCGGGGTTTATCACCGCTTGGGATTTATCGGGGCATGGCGGTTGCCGGGACGCATCCGGATGAAATGGGCATCGGTCCGGTCTTCGCGGTGCCGAAGCTGCTCGAAAAATTCAATCTCAAAATGGACGACATTGGGCTTTGGGAATTGAACGAAGCCTTTGCGGTGCAGGTGATTTACTGCCGCGACAAGCTCGGCATTCCCGATGAATTATTGAACGTCAATGGCGGTGCGATTTCCATCGGCCATCCTTACGGCATGTCCGGCGCGCGTATGGTCGGCCACGCATTGATCGAGGGCAAACGCCGCGGCGCAAAATATGTCGTTTGCACCATGTGCGTCGGCGGGGGGATGGGCGCCGCCGGGCTGTTTGAGGTCGCATAGCGCGTAGCGGGGAGCTTTCATGAAACTCTACACCAACTGGTTCAGCCCGTTCGCACGCAAGGTCGCGCTTGCGCTCGACTATAAGGGCCTCGTTTATGATGCGGTGGACGGTCTGGCGCACGCAAACAATGCAGAACTGAAAGCGCTTAATCCGCGCGCTGAAGTCCCGGCGCTGGTTGATGGCGATCTCGTTGTCGTCAACTCCGCTGATATTCTCGCCTATCTCGATCATCGTTATCCGAAAGAGCCGATTTATCCCGCCGACCCGGCGCAGCGTGTGGCGGCGCGCGCGCTGGAGCGCCTTTCCGATTCGCGGCTCGACGCCATTCTTGTTGACTGTTCCTACTGGACCTGGGCGAACCGCAAGGATGCGCCGCCTAAAGGCCTGTTCGAAGCAGGTCAGCGCGACATCGACAAGGTGCTCAACCAGATCGAGGCGGCCTTCGGTGACAGCGAAAGCACATTTCTCTTCGGCGAGACGCCGGGCGTCGCCGAGTTTGCGCTGTGGCCGCAACTCACGGCGTTGCGCCCGCTGGGGTTTGCGATCGACCAGAACCGCTTCCGCAAAACCGCCGCCCTTTTCGGGCGTCTGCGCCGCGACGATCTTTTTCGCGCTGACACCGCCAGAACGAAAGCGTTCCTGTCGTCGTTCACGCCGGAGACGCACGAGATGACGAAAATTTTCTGGCGCGGCGACCGAATAGAATGGATGCTCGCGCGCGGATTTCATGACTGGTTCGTCAATGAAATCCGCGAAGACCGCGTGATCTGGCCAGATTGATGCAATCTACTGGCTGATCTTGGGCTTGGCGAATATGATAAGTTGGGCGCCATGCGATTATTCATCACAAGGTAGATTGCTGTGAAACACTTTATTTCGGCAATAGTTTTTCTGCTCTCATCAGCGCCTTTGGCCGCTCAAGATCATCTGCTGCCTGAAGAATCCCTGTTCACTGGAATATACTACGAGAGAGCGCTTTCCCTGCTTTCTTCCCGACTGGGGCGAATGTATGGACCGGAGGCTTTTGCCAATGTTGTTGTTCTGCCCTCTTTCAGCAGGGAGTACGTAATTGTATTCGAAAAATCGAAAGCTGATGAGTATAAACTTGTTTGTATGCATACGAAGCAATCAATGGGAAGTTACCAATATCTTGAAAATCTGAAATCTGGCCGCCTTACTGTTTTTGACGGTCAAGTGGATCAGACTGAACAAGAAATTGCGCGAATAGAATCAGAGCTTCCCGCAGATTATATAGATGTCGAGGCGGTTATTGTTGAATTGCATGTTGATGAAAATGTGGGTCGCCAGCTTTATAAAGTTTGGGGAAGAATGTTGTATGAAACACGTTATCCGAAACCGGAAAGTTTAGAGCCAGGCTCTCGCGCCCCCTTTGGGGTTGGCCATGATGGCACAATGCACCATTTTTCATTCTTTCATGACTTTCAACCTCTTTCCGGTTTGACTTGGGACTACCCAGCAAACGGCCGGATTGCAAAACTTGTGGAGCTAGTCTCTGCTTCAAAAGAAGCCTGTGATGCAACTGACCAAAATGTCAGTCGAGTTTTGTCGACCAAATTGCGCGCCTTTAGAGATAATGATTGATCATTTCATAACTTCAGCATGAAGGACAGATACGAACCGATCTACGCCCTCATTCACGAGGTGCCCAAGGGCGAGGTTGCGAGCTACGGCATGATCGCGAGCCTTGTTGTTGGCGCCGGCCCCCGGCAGGTGGCGCGCGCCCTGCGGTCCGCGCCGAAGGGATTGCCCTGGCATCGTATCGTCACCGCTTCGGGCGCCATGGCCGACCACTCAGGCGCCGAACGCCAGCGCCGTCTTCTGAAAAAAGAAGGCGTGACGTTCCGCAAAACCGGCGCGGTTGACTGGTCCCGCAACCGCTGGCGCGGCCCGTCGCAGCGCTGGATCAGCCAGTCCGGCGCGGACATCGAGGCGGTGATGGAAATTATCGCCGGCTGGAAACGTTGAGCGCATCGGTGCTGGCCTTCGGTGCTTGCTGGATTGTAAGTTTGCGTTAAGGCGCGCGCCATAAAATCGCCGGAAATGCGTTCAAGCTATGGCGTTGAACGCAATAACGCAGGCAGCGTCGCGAATAACGTTGATGGAGGAAAACTATGGCTTTGTTGACGAGATCCTTGATGGCGCTCAGCGCCGCAGTTTTCATGTTTGCCGGAACGGCCGCAGCAGCCTCGAAAGAAAAAATCGATCGGCGCACAAATGAAGCGCTGTCGGAATTTCGCGAAGACATCGGCGGCGCCGAAGCGGTGCTGTCGCGCGCCAAGGGCGTTCTTGTTTTCCCGCTGATCCGCAAAGCGGGCATCGGCATCGGCGGCGAATATGGCGAAGGCGCGCTGCGCATCGACGGGGAAAGCGTCGCGTACTACTCCTCCGCGGCGGCGTCGGTCGGGTTCCAGCTTGGCGCGCAATCGCGTCGCCAAATCATTGTCTTTCTCGATCAAGGCGCGTTGGACAAGTTTCGTAGCAGTGAAGGGTGGGAGATTGGCGTCGATGCGTCGGTTGCCGTCATCACGGTCGGCGCCGGCGGCGCCATCGACACGACGCAGCTCAATCAGCCGATTGTCGCCTTCGTCTTCGACAACAAAGGCCTGATGTATAATCTCTCGCTCGAAGGCTCAAAGATCAGCCGCATTCACGACGACTAATCCAAGCATTGCTCTTGACCCAAAACTGACGTTCGATCAGCCGTACCGACGGGCAACCGATGGTCAAATGAATGAACATCGTCCGGAATTGCGCTCAGGCGGCGCTGGTTACCCTTTTTTGCTGAATTCAAGGGTCGCGGATCAGATTTGTGTGGCGAGACAAAAGTCAAAAAAACATGCTATTAACCTCTCCTCAGAGGGGATTTTAATATGGACAGAAGAAGATTTGTGGCTGGTGCAGGCGGGCTAATGTTTTCCACAAGCACAGGTGCATTTGCGCTCGCTGAGAGCGACAAGAAACTCGTTATGCCGAGCAGCGCTTGCAAGCCGGTCGTGCAACAAACACCCGGGCCGTACCTCACAGCGGATAATCCGCTTCGTTCGGACGTTCGTGAAGGACTGCAAGGTGCAGTATTGAATCTAGACATCAGGGTTTTGGAGCCGCTTGCCTGCGCACCCGTGCCGGGCGTCGTCGTCGATATATGGAGCTGCGATGCGATCGGGCGTTATGCCGGCTTCCAAAACATCGATTTTGATTTGTATACGTTACAGGTAAAGGGGCTGGGTGCAGATTATTCCAGCGAATCTTTTTTGCGTGGGCGCCAAATTACAGGTGAAAACGGTATTGCGCGTTTTACGACAATAGTTCCCGGCTGGTACGTCCCAAGGCTTCCACATATCCACGTGCGCGCGATTATGCCGGATCTTGATTGGACGTCAACAACGACGCAATTCTATTTCGCGCGCGATTTCGAAAAAGAGATTTACGAAACGGAACCTTACGCCGCGCGCGGATCAAACCCAATTGGGCCCGACCGCGATATCGTTCTAAAGGGCGATGAATATGCGTTAAAAGCGCTGACCCTTGACGTCAAAAAGGACAGCGACGGCTACAAGGCGACGTTCGATCTGTCCATGGGGTGAAAGCACGCGCAAAATTGCTGCGCGTTCGCTGACATCCGGCCACCGCTCCGCGAATGTCCGCTCCTGGTGAAAAGCAGCCTGTTGGTGTTATGGCGTTTTTACCGCATCGACAGCAGCAAGTTGCGCGCGTTTTTCGCCGTCGGAGAGGAAGGACCCGGCGAAGCTGTTTTTCGCCAGCGTTTTGATGTCTGCCCGTGTCAGGTCGAGCGCTTCAATGACGGCTTTAAAATTGTCCATTACATAACCGCCGAAATAGGATGGATCGTCGGAATTCACCGTGGCGCGCAACCCAAGATCAAGCATCCGCTTCAACGGATGGGCGCGCATGTCATCGACGACGCACAGCTTCAGGTTTGAAAGCGGACACACGGTCAGCGTCATCTCTTCGCGCGCCAACCGGGCGACAAGCGCGTCATCTTCCAAAGCACGATTGCCGTGATCCAGCCGGTCAATCTGAAGCCGGTCAAGCGCTTCGTAGATGTATTCGGGCGGGCCTTCCTCGCCCGCATGGGCGACAAGTTTCAGCCCGCGTTGTTTTGCAGCCTTGAAAACGTTTTCGAACTTCGAAGGCGGGTGGCCGACCTCGGATGAATCAAGGCCGACCGCCTCAATTTGATCGAGCCAGTTTTCCGCCTGTCTCAGCGTTTCAAAAGCGTCATCCTCGGGCAAATGCCGCAAAAAGCACATGATAAGCTTCGTCGTCATGCCGAATTGCACTTTCGCCATGGATAGCGCTGTCAGGATGCCACTGATCGCGGTGTCGAACGGGACACCCCGCTCGGTGTGACCTTGCGGATCAAAAAAAATTTCTGCGTGGCGTACATTGTCCGCGCGCACGCGGTTGAGATACGCCATGGTCAGGTCAAAGAAGTCTTCTTCGGTGCGCAGAACGCTCATCCCCTGATAATAAATATCGAGAAAGTCCTGAAGATTCGAGAACTGATAGGCGGCGCGCACTTCTTCGACCGACTTGAACGGAATATCGATCTTGTTGCGCCGGGCCAGCTTGAACAGCATTTCCGGTTCAAGGCTGCCTTCGATGTGAAGATGCAGCTCTGCTTTCGGCAGCGCGCGGGCGTAGGCGATAAGATCTTCGGTCATGTGAGGTCTTATTTCAGGAGTGGCTGCAACCGTCCATAGGTGAGTGTGCGCCATAGCCATTCAAACGGGCCGAAGCGGAAAACCATGAGCCAGATCGGCGACCACGCCAAAATGAACAACCAAACGGCGCCGACGGTCATGGCGAGTCCTTCGAAAGAAACCGTGCCGATTTTTCCAAGGCCGGGCGGTCCGTAGAAAATGCCGACGCCGATTATCGTTGACAGCAGATAGTTGGAAAGCGCCATG
>JBCBSY010000110.1:0-6137 GCA_039818925.1 Pseudomonadota bacterium
CCGGCTCGCCGGGGAATTCACTTCCGCTTTTGACCAGATGGCGCGCGAAGCGGAAATGGAAGAGCTGCGCAAGGAAATCGAAGACCTGAAAAAGAACAATCCTGTTGCGGACGCCAAGCGTGCGGTCGACGAAACCATGGCGCCGATCAAGAAAGAATTCGGCGAGGAAGCCGAGAAGCTCAATAAGGCGGCAAGCGGCGACGCCCTGTTTGAAACCGCGCAAGACGGCGCCGCCCCCACTGAACCCGCTCTAGGTGAACCTGCACAAGGTGAAGCCGTCCCGGGCGAAGCGGCGAAATCATGACGGCGGCGGACAAAAAAGAAGAACCGACCGAAGAGGACGAGGTGCAGGCGTCATCTGCGCCGCTGCTCGATCATCTGGTTGAATTGCGCCGGCGGTTAATTGTTTCGGCGATCGCTGTCGCTGTCGGGTTTGCAATTTGTTTTGCGTTTTCGATCCCGCTCTATGAGTTTCTGGTGATCCCGTTTGAGCGGGCCGTCACCGCCGCCGGGGTCGAGCCAAAGCTCTATTTTGCGCCGCTCGAATTTTTCTTCACCCGTGTCAAGCTTGCCGCGCTCGGTGGTATTGCGCTGGCGTTTCCGGTGGTCGCTTACGAGATATACAAGTTCGTGGCGCCTGGACTTTATCGCCAGGAGCGCGCGGCAGCGCTGCCCTTTTTGTTGGCGATGCCTTTTTTGTTCCTGCTGGGCGCGGCGCTTGTCTATTTCATTTTAATGCCGTTTGTCATGAGTTTCGCCGTCGGTATGGAACAGGACGGGACGCAGGGCTCCGGCGTCTCGATTGAACTCCTGACCCGGGTGGGTGATTATCTTTCCCTGATGACGACGCTGATCATGGCGTTCGGTTTCGCCTTTCAACTACCGGTGTTTTTGACGTTGCTGGCGCGAGCCGGACTGATCACGGCGAGCTTTCTGACCCGCAACCGGCGCATCGCGGTGGTGGTGATCTTCGTCATCGCAGCGTTTTTGACCCCGCCGGATCCGTTCAGCCAGCTTGTGCTGGGTCTTTCGATCATCGCGCTTTACGAGGTTTCGGTGATCTCGGTGCGCTTTGCGGAGCGCAAGGCGAAAGAAGCGGTGGAAGAGGCGGCGGCCTGAAATCTCGCTTCGTCGTCGGTGAGGCGTGCTCTGGACCGGCTGGGTCAACCCGGCTAAACCGCCAGCCATGTTTGATATCAGATTGATCCGTGAAAATCCGGACGCGTTCGACGCCGGTCTTGCGCGCCGGGGCCTTGGTCCCCGCGCCGGGGAGATCCTCGCGCTCGATGCCGACGCGCGCAAGTTCACATCCGTTCTCAACGACATGCAGGAGCGCCGCAACGCCGCGTCGAAAAAAATCGGCGCCGCAAAGGCGCAAGGCGACGAAGATGAATTCAACCGCCTGCGTGAGGAAGTCGAGCAGATCAAATCCCAGATGCCGGCGGCGGAAGCGGAGCAGAAAAAGAAACAGGATGCGATCCGCGATATCCTGTCGGGCATTCCGAACCTGCCCGCTGACGACGTCCCGCAAGGCGAAGACGAAACGGCGAATGTGGAAATCCGGAAATGGGGCGAACCGAAACGGCTCAATGACGCGAAAGAGCATTTCGACCTGGGCGAGAGCCTCGGCCAAATGGATTTCGAAACCGCCGCGAAAATGTCCGGCGCGCGGTTTGTGTTGCTGAAAGGCCAGCTCGCGCGGCTTGAGCGCGCCATCGCTTCGTTCATGCTTGATCTGCATACGGGCGAATTTGGCTATACCGAATGCGCGCCGCCGTTGTTGGTGCGCGATGAAGCGCTCTACGGCACCGGCCAGTTGCCGAAATTCGCTGAAGACCAATTCGTCACGACTGCGGACCTTACCCTGATCCCGACTGCGGAAGTGTCGCTGACCAACATCGTCGCCGGCGATATTCTGGAGGCACAGGATTTCCCCTTGCGTTTCACCGCCTGGACGCCGTGTTTCCGATCAGAGGCCGGGTCGGCGGGACGCGACACCCGCGGCATGATCCGCCTGCATCAGTTTTCAAAAGTCGAGCTTGTCTCCGTAACGCTGCCGGAGAATTCCGACGCCGAGCATGAACGCATGACCGAATGCGCAGAAGAGGTCTTGAAACGGCTCGACCTGCCGTTCCGCACCATGGTGCTGTCGACCGGCGATATGGGCTTTTCCGCGCGCAAAACCTATGACATCGAAGTGTGGCTGCCGGGGCAGGGCGCGTATCGTGAAATATCGTCCTGTTCAAACTGCGGCGACTTTCAGGCGCGGCGGATGAACGCGCGCTATCGTGTGACGAATGAAAAGAAAAAGATTGAATTCGTTCACACCCTGAACGGTTCCGGTCTTGCGGTGGGCCGGACCCTGGTGGCGATCTTGGAAAACTATCAGCAGGCGGACGGCTCCATCGCCGTGCCGGATGTGTTGCGTCCCTATATGGGCGGCATAGAGAGAATCGAGGCGGCTTGAACTATGCGCATTTTGTGCACCAATGATGACGGCATTTTCGCGCGCGGGCTGGAAAGCCTGGTGAAAATCGCCCGCGAACTATCCGACGATGTCTGGGTGGTCGCGCCGCAGGAGGAGCAATCGGGCGCTGCGCGGGCGTTGACCCTCGCGCATCCGGTCCGCATTCGCGAATATGATCAGCGCCGGTTCGCCGTGACCGGCACGCCGAGCGACGCGGTGTTGATGGGCGTTCAGAAAATTCTTGCCGGCGAAAAACCCGACCTTATTCTATCCGGCGTCAATAACGGGCAAAATCTCGCCGAAGACGTAACCGTCTCCGGCACTATCGCTGCGGCGTTCCAGGGCATGTCCATGGGAATTCCCTCGATCGCATTGTCCTTGTCGCGGCTTGCCCGCGATGCCGCGCGCTGGGAGACGCCTGAAGCACACGGAGCCGGGATCGTGCGCCAGCTTGTCGATGCGGGCTGGCCCGATCATGTGGTGATGAACGTCAATTTCCCGGATCGTGCGCCGGATGCGATTGACGGGGTCGAAGCCACCCGGCAGGGCCACCGTGACGCGGTTCAGCTCTTTGCAGAAGAACGCAAAGACTTACGGGGCGGGACCTATTACTGGTACGGCTATACAGGCGAGCTTTCGGACCCGCCGCAAGGGACGGATCTACGCGCGATTTATGACGGCCGGATTTCCATCACGCCCCTGCATTTGTCATTGACCGATTTTGACGCCCGCAACGCGCTGGAACAGGCGCTGGGTGCAAAAGCGTAACAAAACCTTAACAAGAAGTCCTCACGTTAATCTTTCATTAACCAAAGAAGACAAACGTCAATTCGAATCGGTGGAATTCTCTAAGCGCGAGGAGTGGTGATGAATACCGTGCGTTGGGCGATGTTGACGGGCTCTTTGTTAGCGGTTGCGGCCTGCGGCTCTCACAATCATGCGCCAGTTGTTTACGGTTCCGATCCGACGCGCCAGACTCGCGTTTATCACTCGCCGGATGAAATCTATCGCGAACAAGAAGCGCGGCGCGCGCAAACGGCGCAAGCGCCTGTGTACCGTCAGCCGGTTTATCAGCCACGTGCGGCATCATCTATTGAGCCGGTGCAGCTCACGCCTGTGTCCGCGATCTATCTGGATGACGAACCCTCTGCTGGGCCGCCCGCACACCTTCACAAGGCGAAGGGCTATATTGAGGTCCAGCGCGGCGATACGGTTTATGCGATTGCGCGCCGCTTCAATGTCTCGCCGGATGCTGTGATTGATAAGAACGATTTGAAAGCGCCTTACGCGCTAAAAGTCGGGCAGGTTTTGAAACTTCCGAGCGGCGCAGCGGCGCTGGCTGTTGATGCGCCGTCGCGAGCGGGGGCGCCTTCCACGACCCGTCGCGTTGTGGCGCGCGATCAGCTTTATGAGGTTCGCCGCGGCGATACGCTTTTCGCCATCTCGCGAAAAACAGGCGTTCCAGTGGCGAACATTGCGACCGCAAACAATCTACGTGCGCCTTATGCGCTTGATGTGGGTCGCCAACTCCTGATCCCGCAAGCGCCGACGGGCGCCGTGCGTACTGTGAGGGCTGAACAAACAACGCCGGCCCGCAAGCACGTTGAAACCCCGCGTGAGCAGGCGCCCGCAAGCGTTGCGGAAATCACGCGCAACGCATCCTATACGCCGCCACCGGCCTCTGCGGCGACGATGTTCGAGTGGCCCCTTCGCGGCGCCGTGGTTTCGGAATTCGGTTCCGGCAATCTCGGAAGGCGCAATGACGGCGTCAATATCGCTGCGCCCGTGGGTGCGCCGGTGCGCGCCGCCGCCGCCGGTCAGGTGGTTTATCGCGGCTCGGAACTGGAAGGTTTTGGCAATCTTTTGTTGCTGAAACACCAGGACGGTTTTGTCACGGCTTATGCGCATAACGATACGATGCTGGTCAAAAAAGGGGACCAGGTTCGCCAGGGTCAGGTCATCGCGAAAGTCGGACAGACCGGCGCCGTGACGACGCCGCAACTGCACTTTGAAATCAGACAGGATTCGCGCGCCGTCGATCCGGTTGCGCTCCTGGGCAAACCCTAATAACAGCCAATCCGATTAATCACTCTCTGCGTAAGCGTGGTGTAAAGAGTAAAATCAAGAAAAAGAGTTGAGTAGCAATTTGCGGGCCCAATGTTCGGAAGAACGGGGCCCGCTTTTTCTTTTCCGGGTATTCTTTTACCCGACTTTTCCGGGCCGTGAGGCGATCAGACGGCGGGCCAGAAACTCCGGATTGGCCGGCAATAGCCCATCGGAGATGAAGACAGTCTCTGAAAAATGGGCGAGCGCGAGGCCGCCTTCAAAGGCCGCACGCAACCCGGCGCCGACCCGCTTTGTGGCGTCGAATTTCGTCAGAATACAGCGCCGCACGCCAATTTCATGAAATGCGGTCGCCCAGTCGACATACTCGTCCGCGTCGCCGCTCGCCGGTAGAACAAGCACGGGCTCTGCGTCCGCCGCTTCCTGAAAACTCCGCAACGCGGCGATGTCGCCGCTGTCATACGGGCTGACGCCAGGCGTGTCGAAAATGACAGCGCCCGTTGGCCTGTTGCTGCGCAAGATCTGTGCGACGTCCAGTGGCGACTCTGCAATGAAATAGTCGGCGCCAAGGGCTTCGCCATAGGCCCGGATCTGGTCGACGGCGCCGGCGCGCCCGACATCGGCGGTGATCATCATGGCCGGATTGTTCGGCTCTTGCGCCGCGGCCGCCAGCTTGGCGGCGCTTGATGTTTTTCCGGCGCCGGTTGGGCCGACCAGCATGATCGGCGTCGCCGGTGAAAAGTGCAGCGGCGCGAACGTAAAGGTTTCGCGGAACGCAGTCTCCAGCCGGTAAAGGTCTTCGTCGATTTGAGAATTATTGGCGCCGTCAATCAGCGCCGCAATCAGCGCGTCGCCAAGTCCATGCGGCATCAAAATCTCTGCAAGGGAACGCACGGTCGCGTCGCTCATGTCGAGGGACGGGCCACCCTTGCCGCCGGTCAGCTTGCTGGACAGTTTAGAGAGGGCGTCGGCGGAAAACTTCGATTCAATGTTTTCATTGAGGCGCGCGCCCGCACCGAGTTTAAACGGGCCTTCGTCAACGGCGTCCCGGGCGGCGCCAGCAAAGCGCGCCTTGGGCGCCGGTTGGGGGGCCGCCGGGGCCGGTTTGTCGGACGCCGTGACCTCGACATCGCCGCTTGGCAGTTCGCGGACGGCGACGACCACCGCCTTGTCGCCGAGGGCGCGGCGCGCCTTGTTTTTTGCCGCGTCCAGGCTCGAGGCGATGAATTTCATCATGATACACTACCGACAGTTCAGGCCGCTTTTTTTAACCATAGCCGGGATGACCATCGGGTTCCAGTGACCGCTCGCCGGCGCGGGGCAGGTCGCGAAGGCCGTCGCGAGAACAAAAGAAAAACCCGCCAGAAAAGCATCCGGCGGGTTATCGAAAACCGAAAAGTTGAGGAGGGACTATCGGTATTGCTGAACGCGGGTTGCGCGTAAGCCCGGCAAGCCGAACTGATCAATCGCTTTCTGCCAGGATAAAAACTCTTCAACCGTCAAGGTGTAGCGATTGCAGGCTTCCTCAAGCGTCAGCAATCCGCCGAGCACGAAACGCTGGGTCATTCGCCGCAAGGCTGAAGTCGTCGCCGCCGTGCGCGGCGGA
>JBCBSY010000111.1:0-6128 GCA_039818925.1 Pseudomonadota bacterium
CGGCAATGTTTGAGCGCAAACGGCTTGCAGGCTTGCCGCCACAGCGCAAGCGGTCAGGATTATTGGTCTCATAGGCGCCCCTTCGATTATTGCGAAAAGCAAGGTCGCAGAGTTCCGGGAGGGGAGAAACGTGGTTTGCGGCGGAAAGGTCCGCCAACGCGACGAGCCGTTAGGGCCCGGCGGCGATAAGTTGAACGGCGTTGAAACCGTTTGAAGGCCAAATAGCGGCTTGGGATTGGGGAAAACCGGCGATACGAAGCCGGGGCAACGGGGCGCGCCAAAAGTGAATAAAATTCTTGCCTTGGGTAGCGTCGGCGTCAGCGCCGCCAAAGGGCCGATTTTCCTTTGGAAATAAGGGGTGAAGGTCTTTGCAAAGGACGGGCAATAGCTCTAAAAGCGCGCCAGTAACGCCGCGCGCCCTCTGGTCGCATTGTGGGGGCCGTCAAGCCAGTCTTTAAGCGCCATTCGGCGCGTTCCTTCTAACGAGCCGAGTCTCAGAAACCAGCGCCGCCAAGATCATGATTGCTGTCGCCGCCTTTTATATTTTCGCCTTCGCTGCGATCGCTTCCGGGCTGATGGTGGTGGCTTCCAAGAATCCGGTGCATTCCGTTCTTTTCCTGATCAGCGCCTTTATCTCCGCCGCCGGGCTGTTTGTGCTGATGGGCGCGGAATATCTCGCTATGGTGCTGGTGGTTGTCTATGTGGGCGCGGTTGCGGTGCTTTTCCTGTTTGTTGTGATGATGCTCGACGTTGATTTCGTTGAGCTGAAGCAGGGCTTTTTGCAATATCTGCCGATTGGCGGCGCACTGGCGGCGATCGTGGTGTTTGAGCTGATCCTGGTGGTCGCCGTTTGGGCGTTTCCCTCCGATGCGGAGCTCGCGCGCGCGCATCCTTCACCAACGGCGGCGCAGACGGTCGCGGATCCGAATGGGCCCACCAATATCGAGGCGTTGGGTCTGATCCTTTACACCGACTATGTTCATTACTTTCAGATTGCCGGCATCGTACTGCTGGTCGCCATGATCGGCGCGATCATTCTGACCTTCCGCACCCGTGAGGGCGTGAAGAAACAGGACCCCGGCGCACAGGTCGGGCGCAAGCGCGAAGACGGTTATGAGCTTGTGGACATCAAGCCGGGGCAGGGCTTGTCATGAAGGATGTCACAAGAAAACCGTTCGCGAAGGGGCGTTTCTAGGATGGCGGAGATTGGACTTGGACATTATCTGTCAGTGGCGGCGATCCTGTTTGCGATTGGCATGGCGGGAATTTTTCTGAATCGCAAAAACGTCATCGTGATCTTGATGTCGATTGAGCTGATGCTGCTGGCGGTGAACATCAACCTGGTCGCTTTCTCACAATTTCTTGGCGACCTCGTCGGGCAAGTGTTTGCCTTCATGGTGCTCACGGTGGCCGCGGCCGAAGCGGCGGTCGGGCTCGCCATCCTGGTCGCCTTCTTCCGCAATCGCGGCGACATCGCGGTTGAAGACGCCAATCTGATGAAGAATTAGGGGCGCGCGCGTAGATGGAAGCCTTTGTTGTCTTGCTGCCGCTCTTCGGGGCGATGCTGTCCATGCCCGTAGGCCGATGGCTCGGTTACCGCGCATCTGAGTTCCTGACCACGGGTCTCCTCCTGGTCGCAGCATTGATCGCCTGGGTTCTGTTTTTCGATGTGGCGCTTGGCGGCAATGCGCGCACGGTTGTCTTGTTTGAATGGATTGGCTCAGGTGATTTTGTCGCCAACTGGGCGGTGCGGCTCGATACGCTTTCAGCCGTGATGCTGGTGGTTGTGAACTCGGTGTCGTTTCTCGTTCACTGGTATTCGATGGGCTATATGAAGGATTACGGCGAACAGCCGCGTTTCTTCGCTTATCTGTCGCTCTTTACCTTTGCGATGCTGACGCTGGTGACCGCGGACAACTTCTTGCAGCTGTTCTTCGGTTGGGAGGGGGTCGGTCTCGCCTCCTATCTACTGATCGGATTCTGGTTCAAGAAGAAATCCGCCAACGATGCGGCGATCAAGGCGTTTGTCGTCAACCGGGTTGGCGATTTCGGTTTTGCGCTCGGCATCATGTGCGTTTTTTACGTGTTCGGTTCGATCCAGTTTGACGACGTCTTTCAGGCGGTCGCATCCAACGCGGTGGTAACGCCATTTAATGCGAGCGCGGGCGCGCCCATTCAGGAATTGACCATCAGCTTTTTGAGCTGGGAGTTTCACGCGCTGACGACCATCGCCGTGTTGTTGTTCATCGGCGCCATGGGCAAGTCGGCGCAGTTCCTGCTTCATACCTGGCTGCCCGACGCAATGGAGGGGCCGACGCCGGTCTCGGCCCTGATCCACGCGGCAACCATGGTGACCGCCGGCGTGTTTCTTGTTTGCCGGGCGTCGGTTTTTTACGAATATGCCCCGGACGCAGCGGCGATGGTGACCTTTGTCGGCGCGGTGACGGCGTTCTTCGCCGCAACCGTTGGCCTGTTGCAGGACGACATCAAAAAGATCGTCGCCTATTCGACCTGCTCGCAGCTTGGCTACATGTTCTTCGCCGCCGGCGTCGGCGCCTATGACGCGGCCATGTTCCATCTCTTTACGCATGCGTTTTTCAAGGCGCTGTTGTTCCTCGGTTCGGGCGCCGTGATCATCGGCATGCATCATGAGCAGGACATCAAGAAAATGGGTGGCGTGCGCGAGTTGATGCCGTTCACGCACATCCTGATGATCATCGGCACCGTCGCGATTACCGGTGTTGGCATTCCGGGTTTTTACCTTTTCGGCGCACCATTCGGCACCGCTGGCTTTGTCTCCAAGGATATTGTCATTGAGGGCGCTTTTGCAGCAGGCGAGGCGGGACGCGCATTTGCGTATTTCGCCTTCACTCTCGGCCTTCTCGCGGCGGTGATGACGGCGTTTTATTCCTGGCGCCTCATCTTCCTGACCTTTTACGGCAAGTCGCGGGCGCCCGAACATGTGCGCAAACACCCCCATGCGGTGCCCGATGCGATGATGGGCCCGCTGATCCCGCTGGCGCTGGGCGCGCTCGTCGCCGGTATGGCGTTTTACGGAAATTTCGTCGGTAAAAAGTCAGACGAATTCTGGAACGGTGCGCTTTATAAAGCCGACGCGCATCACGAAGAGGTCGTTTCAGATGCCGACCATCTGAATGGTGGCGAAGTTGCGGCGCTTGCTGAAGACGACCATAGCGCAGGCGACGCTTACGCAGGCGCGGAGGAATCACACGGCGAGGAGCACCATGTTCCGGCCTGGGTTTTGTGGTCGCCTTTTATCGCCATGCTGATCGGATCGTTCTCGGCGGGGCTCCATTATCTGCGCGGCGATCCGTTGCGCCCCGGCCTGTTGCGGCCCGGCGGCATGATCTACGGCTTCCTCAAAAACAAGTGGTATTTTGACGAGATCTACGACTTCCTGATCGTCAAGCCTGCGCTCGCGGTCGGCCGCTTCCTTTGGAAGGACGGCGACGGCAAGACCATTGACGGGGTCGGGCCGGACGGCATCGCCGCGGCGGTCGCGGCCGGCGCGCGCCGTATCGTCAAGCTGCAAAGCGGTTACGTTTATCACTATGCTTTCGCCATGCTTGTCGGCATCGCGGTGCTCATCACTTTCATTCTTATACGGTCGGGAGGGGGCCAGTAATGATTGAGAGTTACGCCGATCAGCCCTGGCTTACTTTTGTGACGTTTGCGCCGCTTGTCGGGGCGCTCTTCATCATGCTGCGGCGGATGATGTCACGCGCCAACGAAGACGGCGCGATTGCCCCTGAAGAACAGGCGCAGGTGGACAATGTGGCGCGCTGGATCGCGCTCATCTTCACCGGCGGCACGCTTGTGTTGTCGCTCGGTGTTTATGCGCTGTTTGATCCGTCTCTCGCCGGTTATCAGCTGGTGGAGGAGGCGCCCTGGCTGGGCGGCGGCATCAGCTACAAGATGGGCGTTGACGGCATTTCGATTTTATTCGTCTTGCTGACAACGTTCTTCATGCCGATTTGTGTTCTGGCGTCCTGGCACTCGATCAAGTCCAGGGTCGCTGATTACATGATTGCATTTCTGGTGCTGGAAACGCTGATGATCGGCGTCTTCTGCGCGCTTGATCTTTTCCTGTTTTATTTTTTCTTCGAAGGCAGCCTGATCCCGATGTTCCTGATCATCGGCGTCTGGGGATCGAAGGGCACGAAAGAATTCGCTGGCGTGCAGATGCCGAGCAGAATTTATGCGTCGTTGAAGTTCTTCCTCTATACGCTGCTTGGCTCGCTCTTATTGCTGATCGCCATGGCGTGGATGTATGCGACAGCGGGCACCACCGATATCCCTACGCTGCAGTCCTTTAACTTTCCGGCGGGCGCGCAAACCTGGCTGTGGCTTGCTTTCTTTGCGTCCTTCGCGGTTAAAATGCCGATGTGGCCGGTGCACACCTGGTTGCCCGACGCGCACGTGCAGGCGCCGACTGCCGGGTCGGTCGTGCTGGCGGCCATTCTGTTAAAAATGGGCGGCTACGGCTTTGTAAGGTTCTCCCTGCCGATGTTCCCGCTGGCGAGTGCGGACTTCGCTCCGTTTGTGTTTGCGCTGTCGGTCATTGCGATCATCTACACTTCGCTTGTCGCGCTGGCGCAGGAAGACATGAAAAAGCTGATCGCCTACTCGTCTGTGGCGCATATGGGCTTTGTCACCATGGGGATTTTCACCGCCACCGAACAGGGGATCGAGGGCGCGCTGTTCCAGATGCTCTCGCACGGCTTCATTTCCGGCGCGCTCTTTTTATGCGTCGGGGTCGTTTACGATCGTATCCATACACGAGAGATCGCGGCCTATGGCGGGCTTGTTCATCGCATGCCGCTTTATGCGTTTTTGTTTCTCTTTTTCACCATGGGCAATGTGGGTCTGCCGGGTACCAGCGGTTTTGTCGGTGAAATCCTGACCATGACCGGCGCGTTTAAAGTGAACAGCTGGGTCGCGTTTTTCGCAGCCTTTGGGGTCATTCTATCGGCGGCTTATGCACTGCGTCTCTATCGGCAGGTGATTTTCGGCAAGCTCGAAAAAGACAGTCTGATGGCGATTGCGGATGTGGACATGCGCGAACTTGCGATGCTTGGTGTTCTGATGGCGTTTGCGCTTTATCTTGGATTTAATCCCGGTCCAGCGTTGACGGTGTTCAGCCCGGCGGTTGATCTTCTGATCGAAAACTATGACGCGGCATTGGCTGCTGGCGGAGCAAGCTGATGACCCTTTTTGAAACGCTTACCTTTGCTTGGCCGGAGCTGGCGCTTGCGATCGGCGCCATGGCGCTGTTGCTGATTGGCGTGTTTCTGGGCGACAAGTCGGCGCCGAAAATTTCGCTGGCCTCGGTTGGCCTGTTGGCGATTGCCGGCCTGTTGGTAATTTTCTCCCCGGGCGGCGGTTCGACCGTTTCACTCTTTGACAACGCCTTCCGCGTCGACGCCTTTTCCGATTTCTGCAAGATCATTATTTTCGGCGCGGCGGCGTTCGCGATCTTGATGTCCGACCGCTATGTGGCCGGTGAAAATCTGGGCCGGTTTGAATATCCGATCCTGATCGTCTTGGCAGCGCTGGGCATGTCGTTGATGGTCTCGGCGACGGATTTGATTTCTCTCTATATGGGGATCGAGACGCAAAGCCTCGCGCTTTACATTCTCGCCGCGTTCAATCGCGACAGCCGCCGCTCGACGGAAGCGGGTCTGAAATATTTCGTACTCGGCGCGCTCTCGTCCTGTCTCCTGCTTTATGGGGCGTCGTTGGTCTACGGCTTCACCGGTTCGACGTCGTTTGAAGATATCGCCCAGGCCGCTGCGGGCGAAGGACCGAATGCAGGGCTGATCATTGGCCTTGTCTTCATGATCTCGGGGCTCGCGTTCAAAGTCTCCGCCGCGCCCTTCCATATGTGGACGCCGGATGTTTACGAAGGCGCGCCGACGTCTGTGACAGCTTATTTTGCTATTGCCCCGAAAATCGCGGCCTTGGCCTTATTCGCGCGTGTCTTGCTCGATGCCTTTGGCAGCGTATCTGAACAATGGCAGGATGTGATGTTCATCTTATCCGTCGCCTCGATGTCCGTCGGTGCATTTCTTGCGATACCGCAAAGCAATATCAAACGCCTATTGGCC
>JBCBSY010000112.1:0-6124 GCA_039818925.1 Pseudomonadota bacterium
GTTCAGACGTGTGCTTCCGATCGAAACATGGGATCACCACATCGAAACCAATCTGCGCGCGCCCCTAAAACTGGCGCAGGATTTCGCGGCGCAAGCCGCAGCAGGCCGCAACAACCTGATCGTCAATCTGATCGACCAGCGCGTTTTAAAGCTCACGCCGCAGTTCCTGACCTACACCGTTTCAAAGGCGGCGCTTTTTTCACTTACAAAGACCCTGGCGCAAGCGCTTGGGCCAAAAGGCATCCGGGTCAACGCAATCGGCCCCGGTCCGACCCTAAAAAATGTCAGACAATCGGACGAAGACTGGCGCCGCCAGAACGAAGCAACGACGCTGGGCTATGGCGCTACGCCTGATGATATCGCCGGCGCACTCCACTATTTGCTGTCTGCGCGCGCCGTGACCGGTCAGATGATCGCCGTCGACGGCGGACAACACCTGGCGTGGCAAACGCCGGATGTCCTGGTGCAGGAATGATGTGATGAGCGACAGTTTAAAACCGCAGGAGATTACGCCTCTGCCCCGCGCCTCCACTGCGCCGCAGCGCAAGGTCTTTGTCAACGGCCTTGTGATCGATGCATTCATCGGCGCCTATGAGTCAGAACAAGGCGCGCCCCAACCGGTCGTCATTGATTTTGAAGCGGATGTTATTGAACCGTCAAACCCGGTGAGCGACCGCCTCGAAGATGTGGTTTGCTATGACCGTCTGACGCAGGGCATCCGTGAGATTATCGCCGAAGGTCATATCAAACTCGTCGAAACACTCGCCGAACGGATTGCGGACATGGTGTTGTCCCATCCAATGGTGCTCGGCGTCACCGTGAAAGTGATCAAACCCAACGCGATCAAGGATGCACATGCCGTTGGCGTCACAATTCAGCGAGTCAAACGCTGACGCTCAAGCGGCGTCTTCTGCAAGCTGAAAATCGGCGGCGGTCGCACGCGACAATGTCCAGACAACGCCGCCGACGCCGAAAAAAATCGCCGCGCCGCTCAAGATCGACAACACGATAAAGGCGATGCTCGATCCGCCGGGATAAAGCACGGCATAGCCATGATTGTCCGGATTGACGTAAACGGTCACTGTTTCACCGGGGCGCGGATCAAGCGTCTCAAGCGACACGAAATGCGCCAGAAACCCCCGTTCGCGCGTCGACTCATAGCTGCGCCCGTCGATTGAATAGACATAGCGCACTGATGATGCGTTTTCGTCGAGGTGACTGAGCACAATCCCGTCAACCGCTGGCCAGGTATCGCTTGCGCGCGCGCGTGCGTAGTCCTGCACCAAAAAGCTGCCGCCAGCGACGCCCAGAATGGCGAGCGCCGTGAAGACGACCAGCACGATCGAGACGTCGGATTTGCTTTTCAGTTCCGGCAGCATTTGACCTCAAGCGCCTGCGCCATTAGCTCGATAAGATAGTATAGCGCGTATCGTGAACGCCCGGTTAACCATTCGATGAACACTGACATTGCAGATCCAAAATCAGACGCCCCGCCGCCGACCGGCGCCGCGCTGATTGGCGACTATGTGACCCGCCTGCCCGGCAAACCGGGCGTTTACCGGATGGTCGGCGCTGCGGGGGACGTTCTCTATGTGGGCAAGGCGAAGAACCTCAAAAACCGGGTTTCTTCCTACGCCAGCGCGCGCGGACACTCAAACCGCATCATGCGGATGATTGCGGAAACCCGCTCAATGGAATTTGTGGTCACGGCGACCGAGACGGAAGCGCTTCTTCTGGAAGCCAACCTGATCAAGCAATTAAAACCGCGCTACAATGTAATCCTGCGCGATGATAAATCATTCCCATACATCCTTGTCGCCGAGGATCATGAGGCGGCGCAAATTCTCAAACACCGCGGCGCACAAAAACGCCCGGGCGCCTATTACGGGCCTTTTGCATCGGCCGGCGCCGTCAACCGCACGCTGAACACGCTTCAAAAAGCGTTTCTCCTGAGGTCCTGCAGCGACAGCGTCTATGAAGGCCGGTCTCGCCCTTGCCTGCTGCATCAAATTAAGCGATGCGCAGCGCCCTGCGTCGGGCTGGTCAGTCACGACGCCTACCAGGCGCTGGTTGATGAGGCGAAGGCTTTTCTCGCAGGCGATAGCGCCGAGGTACAAAAAGCATTGTCTGATCAAATGGAACAGGCGTCCGCCGCGCTTGACTTTGAACGGGCTGCAGGCCTGCGCGATCGCATCCGTGCGCTTTCGTATATTCAGGGCGCCCAGGACATCAATCCCGGTATTGTTTCCGAAGCGGATGTTTTCGCCATACACTGTGATGGCGGACAATCCTGTGTGCAGGTCTTTTTCTTTCGCGCTGGGCAAAACTGGGGCAACCACGCCTATTTTCCGAAACACGACAAGGAAGACGCGCCGCCCGCGATCCTCGACGCGTTTATTGCGCAGTTTTATGACTCACGCGAGCCGCCGCCATCAATCCTCGCCTCAGAGGTCTTGCCGCAAGCCGATCTTCTCACCCAAGCCTTGAGCCTGAAAGCAAATCGCAAGGTTTCAGTTCACACGCCACAACGCGGTGAAAAGCGCGATCTTGTAAAGGCGGCTGCGATGAACGCACGCGAAGCTTTGTCGCGGCGTATGGCGGAATCCGCAAGCCAGCAGAAGAGCCTGCGTCAGTTGACAGACATCCTGGGGTTGGAGGCGCCGCCGGATCGTATTGAGGTCTACGATAACTCGCACATTCAGGGCGCCAACGCCGTCGGCGCCATGATCGTCGCCGGACCCGAAGGGTTCGTCAAAAACCAGTACCGAAAGTTCAACATCAAATCCGACAGCCTGACGCCGGGCGACGACTACGCCATGATGCGCGAAGTGCTGACCCGGCGCTTTGCACGCATGTTGAAAGATGAGAACGCCGAGCGTCCAGACCTGGTAATTATAGATGGCGGCAAGGGACAACTCTCTGTGGTGCTCGACGCATTGAACGACCTCGGCGTTGATCTGCAAGCAGAAGGCATCACTATCATCGCTGTCGCCAAAGGCCGGCGCGAGACGGACGCGGGCGAAAAACGCATCGACCGAACCATGAGCGCCACAGGCGAGCAGGTCGTGACGCCTGGCCGCGCGCCCTTCAGCTTGCCGCCGCGCGACCCGGGCCTTTTTGTGCTTCAGCGTCTGCGTGACGAGGCCCACCGTTTCGCTATCGGCGCCCACCGCGCCAAACGCAAAAAGGCCATCGCTGCGAACCCGCTTGATGGCGTTCCCGGCATCGGCGCAAAACGCAAACGCGCACTTCTAAATCATTTCGGTTCCGCAAAAGAAATTGCGCGCGCCAAACCGCAGGACCTCGAGGCAGTCGAAGGCGTTTCGGCGGCGCTTGCACAAAAGATTTACGACTATTTCCACGGGTGATCAGAAATCATGACTATTTCGCTTCACGGCTTTCCCTGGGATGCAGGATCATCCTATGCGCGTGGTCCAGCGCTGGCGCCTGCGGTGATACGCGCGGTCTTGTTTTCCGACGCGTCCAGCCCCTACTCCCTGTCCGGCGTGAATATTGAAGACGCTATTGGCTGTTATGATTTCGAAAGCCTGCCCAAAAACGGCGCCGAAGCACGCGCCGCCATCGAGCGACGGATTGTAAAAAGCCTGAATGAGAACAAAAAGCCAATTAGCCTTGGCGGCGATCACTCTGTCACTTACCCGATCCTGAGAGCGATGAAAGCCCACTACGGCCCGTTGAATATTCTGCAAATCGATGCGCACACGGATCTCTATGAAGAGTTCGAAGGCGATCGCTATTCCCATGCCTGCCCTTTCGCACGCGCAATCGAGGATGGCTGCATCAATCAGCTTGTCCAGATCGGCCTTCGAAGCGTAACGCCTCAGGCCAAAAACTTTGGTGAAACAAACGGCGTTGTCATGCTGGGCGCGGATGAAACAGGTGCGATCCCGTTTGAATGGTTGCAATCGCCGCTTTATGTTACGATTGACCTCGACGGCCTTGATCCCGCCTTTGCGCCGGGCGTCTCGCATCCAGAGCCCGGCGGCCTTTCAACCCGGGACGTGCTTTCGATCCTGAAGTCCTTGTCCGTCTCGCCTGTCGGCGCGGATGTCGTGGAACTCAATCCGGAAAGAGATGTGAACCTCACCACCGCGAATGTTGCGGCCCGGCTGGTCAAGGAACTGATCGGTTTAATGGCGGGTCGCCCTTAAACCATCTTACCTGCGCCCTCATTCCGCCCCAGTTTTTTAGCCCTATAGCGGCCTTGCTGATCAAAAGGCCGCTGCGCGCCCGTGCTGAACAGAATTCTAAAGGATCCACGCCACTACCAATTGCTGACGCTGTCGGCGCTGCTTGCCTTCGGGATGGCGTCGCGGGCTTTTGACGTGTCACTGGCGCAAGTGACGGGCGTCTTCGCTGCAGCGCTTTTCACGCAGTTTCTTGGCGGCGTGATGACTGCTTCGCGTTTTGAGCCGCGCAGCGCCATGATTACGGCGCTCTCCCTTTCCTTGCTGCTCCGTTCGGATGCGCTCACGCCACTAATGGTCGCCGCGGCGATCGCCATCGGTTCAAAATTCATGCTGCGCCTTTACGGCAAGCATATATTCAATCCCGCCAATATCGGCATCGTATCGATGCTGTTGCTATCGCAAACCATCGCTCCTGGCGCGGCGTGGACAACGCCCGGTCAATGGGGAACTGCACTGTGGCTCGCCGCCGCGCTCGCAGGCGCAGGCATGTTGGTCACCTATCGCGCTGCACGGATTGATGTGCCGTTGATTTTTCTTGGCGCCTTTGCGGCGCTGCTTTTTGCGCGCGCCCTGTGGCTCGGCGATCCGCTGTCAATTCCGATGCTGCGCCTTCAAAATGGCGCGCTCATTCTGTTCGCGTTTTTCATGATCTCGGATCCGAAAACGACTCCTGACGGCGCTGTCGCCCGCGCCGTCTTCGCTGCCGGCGCCGCGCTGCTCGCTTATGTATTAAGTTACCATTTTTATCTGTCCGATGGCGTTTTTTACGCGCTGGCATTGATGTGCATCGCACGTCCCGCGCTCGAGGCAGTCAATCCAGCCCCGCATTACCAATGGGGCGACGCGACAAACTTTCCTGACTTGCGGCGCCTTCTGTTTCGCAAGCGCCCGCACCCCGCCCCTGCTGAATGATCCTTCCGAAGGACTTTTGAGGAGACTGCCCATGCACCGTTCATTGAAAAAGACACTTTTCGCCGCCGCGTCCGCCGCCGCGGCGCTCGCCGTCACTGGCGGTGCTGTTGCATTTTGCGGCTTTTACGTCGCCAAAGCCGACACCAAGTTGTTCAACAAGGCGTCGAAGGTCGCGATCATGCGCGACGGCGAGCGCACGGTTATCACCATGGCCAACGATTTCCAGGGCGATCTGAAAGAGTTCGCCATGGTGATCCCGGTGCCGGTCGTACTGGAAGAAGGCCAGATCAACGTCGCTGACAACGCCACCCTTGATCACCTCGACGCCTACACCGCGCCGCGACTGGTTGAGTATTTCGACGAAGACCCATGCCGGACGGATCGCTTCCGCGAGCTGGAGATGGCGGCGCCAACCGCCGCTGTTCAGGAAGACTCGATCGCCAAGCGGGCAGAAGGGTTCGGCGTCACCATCGAAGCCGAATACACAATCGGCGAATACGACATTCAGATTTTGTCCGCTACACAGTCGGACGGCCTGGCGGGCTGGCTGACTGAGAATGGTTACAATTTACCAGAAGGAGCTGAAACGACGCTCCGCAGCTATATCAAACAGGGAACAAAATTTTTCGTTGCGAAAGTCAATCTGGAAGAGCAAGCGCAAACGGGCCTGAAATATCTGCGTCCGCTGCAAATCGCATTCGAATCGCCAAAGTTCATGTTGCCGATCCGGCTCGGCACGGTAAACGCCGATGGAAAGCAGGAGCTTTTTGTCTTTACGCTCACGCGCACCGGCCGTGTCGAGACGACCAACTATCGCACAGCGAAACTCCCCACCGGCATGGACATCCCGCTCTTTGTGAAAGATGAATTCGGCGCGTTTTACAAATCGATGTTCCACGAGCAAGTGGAAAAGGAAAATGGGCGGGCCGTTTTTCTTGAATATGCCTGGGACATGGCCTGGTGCGATCCCTCCGCTGTCGACAGTGGATCGGCAGCGCAGG
>JBCBSY010000113.1:0-6106 GCA_039818925.1 Pseudomonadota bacterium
AGACGGCGAGGAAAAAGATGCTGCAGCGCCAAAGCCTGCGCCACGCCGACGTTCACGACGCAAAAAAACCAAGGCCGCTGCAGAAGAGGCATCCGCTGAAGACGCCCGTGCCGAAAAGACTGACGCCAGCGGGGATGCAACCGTCGAGACTGAGACGCCGCAAAACGCCGATGCGACCAACGATGAGGCAGCGCAGGAACACAAGTCCGATAACGTCGTCGCTGACGATAACGAAGACGATGGCGACAACCCGGAAGCTGCAGATGAGAATGCAGAAGACGCCTCAGGCGAAGAGGCGACCGCCAATGCCGCAACAGACGTCGAAACCGACGCCGAGCCAGACAGCGCGGCGGAAGATGATGACGACGAGGGCGAAAAGCCAAAGCAGGCTTCTCGAAAACGCCGAAGCAAAAACAATGAGCGCGAAGCGCTGTTTGAGCGTTACAAGGAAGCGAAACGCAAGCGCTCTCAGCTTTTGCGGAACTACAAAATTCAGGAAGTGATCAAGCGCCGCCAGATTTTACTGGTGCAGGTCGTCAAGGAAGAACGCGGCAACAAGGGCGCGGCTCTGACCACCTATATGTCGCTGGCCGGGCGCTATTGCGTCTTAATGCCCAACACGGCTCGCGGCGGCGGTATTTCCAGGAAGATTCCTCAATCGACCGATCGCAAACGCCTGCGCCGCGTGGTGGACGGCCTCGACGTGCCGCAAGGCATGGGACTGATAATCCGCACCGCCGGCGCGAAGCGCACCAAGATCGAGATCAAGCGCGATTACGATTACCTCTTGCGGCTTTGGGAAAACATCCGAAGCCTGACGTTAAAATCCGTCGCACCCTGTTTGATCTATGAAGAAGCCAATTTGATCAAACGCGCCATTCGCGATCTCTACGATAAAGACATCGGCGAAGTTCAGGTCGAAGGCGAAACCGGATACCGGGAAGCCAAAGACTTTATGAAGATGCTGATGCCGTCGCACGCAAAGCATGTTCAGCCCTATAAGGCAGCGGCGCCGGTGTTCCTGAAATATGGCGTCGAAGCCCAACTCGACGGCATGTACCAACCAACCGTGCGATTAAAATCCGGCGGCTACATCGTCATTCATCAAACTGAAGCGCTGGTGGCGATCGATGTGAACTCCGGGCGCGCAACGCGCGAACGCAATATCGAACAGACCGCGCTCAAGACAAATATCGAAGCCGCCTATGAAGCGGCGCGTCAGTTCCGGTTGCGTGACCTTGCCGGCCTGATCGTGCTTGATTTCATCGACATGGAAGAGCCGAAAAACAACCGCAAGGTTGAAAAGGCGCTAAAAGACGCGATCAAAAACGATCGCGCCCGCATCCAGGTTGGCCGTATTTCGTCTTTCGGACTGCTGGAAATGTCGCGCCAGCGCCGGCGGTCCGGTATTGTCGACGGCACCACGCAGATTTGTCCTACCTGCAACGGCGCAGGCGCCATCAGGTCTTCGGAGATGGCGGCGTTGCGCATCCTGCGTGCTATTGAAGGTGAAGCGGTTTCCGGCAAGGTCGGCGTGATCGCCGCCCACGCTTCGCTTGATGTGACGGTTTACATTCTCAACCATCACCGCGATTGGCTGCGCCGCATCGAAGGGCAGCACGGCGTCACGATCCAGATTATTCCTGACACAAATCGCGCCGGCGATGATTATGCGCTGGAAAAGAGCGGCACGCCCCGCGAAAGCTCGGAATCCGCGCCAATTATCCGCGCTGATCAGACTGAAATGATCGAAATTGATGAGCGCGATCATGAAGACCTCGCCGCCAGTGACGATAACACTGAAGATAGACCGGATGGCGAACGCAAAAAGCGCAGACGCAAACGCCGCCGCAAAGATGCTTCAGCGGACAGTGAACAGTCCGCCGCAAACAGCGACGAGGACTCCGAAAACGAGGCGCGCGACGCTAAAAACGATTTAGAAGACGGCGACAGCGAAGAAGATGGCCCGAAGCGCCGCCGACGGCGGGGCCGCCGAGGCGGGCGGCGCAACCGCCGCAATCGCGGCGACGATCAGGCTGCGAAAGACGGCGGCAAGTCAGATGAGGCAGATTCGGGCGGCAACGATGAAAGCTCGAGCAGCTCTGACAAAAAGACGGGCCGCGCCGGCGAGGAACATCCGTCGGAGACTGAAAACGGCGCAGAGCGTTCTTCCGACGCCACGGATACCGTTGAAGCCACCGACAATCTGTCTACGCCGAGCGGCGGCGGATCCAGCGAGGATCTGCATGCTGCGGACGACGGGCCTGGGACCGCCTCCAACGGCATCGCCAAGCAAGAGGAAGAGCCGCACGCCAGTGAATCTGCCCCTGAGGCAAAATCCGCTGATCCGGAGCCCTCCGAGCCGCTCGATCTTGCCGACGCGCCCCAGCCGCCAGTCAAGAAACCACGTAGAAAGGGCTGGTGGAGCCGCGGCGGGGCGGCGGAATAATTCGCTGACGGCGCCGGCAGCGACGGAATTGAGCGGCGCGCAGCGTTTAAGGACGATTGCGGTGATTTCGCCTCACATTTGCGGCGCCGTCATGGCCCGCATCTCGAAATCGCCGCAAAGAACGCTTAAACTAGACTTGCGCTAGCGGCACGGAAGGGGGGCTGGCGAAGAGGAAGAAAAATGGCGTTTCGGGTTGGGTTGCGGATCAGGAAATTTTTCGCGGGGCTAGCGGCCGCGATGATGGCGGCTGCTCCGGTCGCGGCTGAGGCGCAACGCATTTCGCTTCTGCGCGATGCGGAAATCGAGAAATATCTTGAAGACTATTCGCGGCCGATCTTCGCCGCCGCCGGACTTAATCCCAGTTCTATCGAAATTCTTCTGGTAAACGACCCGTCATTCAACGCGTTTGCGGGCGGGCGCTATATGGGCGTCCATACCGGGCTTTTCACCTTCGCCAATACTCCAAACGAAATCGAGGCGGTGATCGCGCACGAAGCCGGTCACCTTGCGGCTAATCACTCCGCCCGCCGCGGCGATGCGATGGCCGCCGCCACACGCCCGATGATCCTCAGCCTGCTTCTCGCCGCCGGCGCCGTCGCAGCCGGCGCACCCGAAGCGGGCATTGGGCTGCTCGGTCTTGGCCAGAACGTGGCGCTTGCCGATCTTCTTGTCTACAGCCGCAGCCAGGAAGCGACCGCCGACCAGCTGTCCGTTACCTATCTGACGCGGCTGCAAAAATCAGCGAAAGGCGCAATGGATATCTGGTCGCGTATTCGCAACTATCAGATCATTACCGGTCGGCGAATTAATCCCTATCTTCAGTCGCACCCGCTCGCCAATGACCGCCTGAATGCGATGCGCGAACGCGCCACTTCATCTCCTTACTTTCACGAAGTCGACAGCCCCGAAGAGATGCGCCGGCTCGCCTTGATCCAGGCGAAGATCAAAGGCTTCCTTCATGATGTGAACGCTACCTTGCGGGAATATCCTTTGTCGGATCAGTCCGATCCGGCGCGGTACGCCCGCGCTGTCGCTTATTACCGTTATTCCGACATTGAAAAAGCGCTGAGCGAAATTCGTCACCTGACCGAAGCCCATCCGGATTATCCGTATTTCCATGAGTTGCAGGGTCAGATTCTTTTTGAGTATGGCCGCACCATGGACGCCATTGCGCCTTATCGGCAGTCGGTGGCGCTACTGCCGGACAACGCGTTGCTGCGCATTGGCCTCGGTCGTGCGCTCCTTTCCAGTAATGAACCGGCCATGATCGAGGAAGCGGAAATGGAGCTAAAGCGGGCGACGCTGATAGAACCGGACAATGGCTTTGCGTGGTTTGAACTGGCGCGCGCCTATTCTTTTCTCGGTGAAGAATCGAAGGCCAATCTCGCCACGGCGGAATCGCGTTTTCATGTGGGTGCAAAACCCGACGCCAATCAGTTTGCCCGCCGCGCCCTGCCCGGCCTTGAACGCGGCACGCCGGAATGGCGCCAGGCGATGGACATTATCCTCGCAACCCAGCCGACCGATGGCGCGCCGCCGCTGCCGGAGGCGCAGCCCGGTTCAACAGGCGGGCCGGAAAAACTTCCCGATTCCGAGCGCAAAGAAACAGATGTTCCCGATCCCGTGCCGGATCCGGTTCCTGATCCGGTCGTCAGCGAAGACAACAGCCGCTAAACCCTCTAGTGAAAAGATGCAGAACGCCAGGACAGCCTGGCGTTCGAACCAGGAGAATAAAGCCCCATGCTGAAAACGAAATCCGCTATCGGCGCCGCGCTCGCAGGCGCATTCCTTCTCGGTGCGATCGTCGTCGGCTACTCAGCAGCGCAGCCGAAATCAACAGCCCCGGCCCATAAAGCTGGCGGGTCATTCAATGAACTACAGGAAGAAGAAATCGGCCAGATCATCCGCGACTATCTGATGGAAAATCCAGAAGTCATCATTGAGGCTGTCAACGCATACAGCGCCGAACAGCGACTGGCCGAAGTGGAGCGCAGCAAAGCAGCAGCGGCGAACAACCTGCCGCGCCTTCTCGACGCCAGCACCGCCTATGTCGCGGGCAAATCACCAGACAAAGCGAAAGTCGCGGTGATCGAGATGTATGACTATCACTGCGGTTACTGCAAAAGGGCCGCGGGTCTTGTCAGAGAGTTAGCGAAAGATGACGCGGAGGTGAAAGTTGTATTCCGGGAATTGCCCATCCTTCGCGAAGAGTCGGACTATGCGGCTGAAATGGCGCTTGCCGCCAAGGAACAGGGCAAGTTTCTGGATTTCCATTTCGCTTTGCTGGAAGCTTCCGGCGTTCTCACCAAAGACCGCGTCCACAGCATCGCGGAAAAACATGGTCTGAATGTCGAAAAAATGATCGCTTCAATCGAAGACGGCGCGATCCCCAATATGATTGAAACGAACTATCAGATGGCGCAGGAGCTGGGGGTCGATGGCACGCCAGCTTTTATCATTGCGTCACTGAACGGAGACTATATCGACGTTGTCGCCGGTTTCGACCCGAACATGATCCAGGCCAAAATTGACGAAGCAAAACAAGCGGCCAGCTAGCGGCTTAGTTTGGTTTCCTCCCTTTCGCGGCGACGGGCGTTCTGAAAGTCTTTCAGGCGCCAGAAGATCAAAGCGGCGATGGCGATGATCGACGCAGCGTAAGCGGCGAAGACAAACGGTGTGTGTGCGCCGTAGTCCATTATGCGCTCGCCTCGCTCGTCGTTGTTGGCCGGCTCGGAGTACGGGCGCTTCGCGCCTCCAGCCGCTGGCGGGCCAACGAGGCGCGCATGCCAAGAAACACAAGCCAAATAAACAGCGCCCAATAAGCGATCATCATCGCGAATAACGGCGTCAGCATGCTCGGATGAATGCTCGGACCGCCTTCGCGCAGGATACTCGCAGGCTGATGGAGCGAGTTCCACCAGTCGACGGAGAACTTGATAATCGGAATGTTGATAAATCCGACAAGCGCCAGAATGCGCGCAAAACGCGCCGCGCGCACGGGCTCCGGCACCGCCTGCCAAACGGCCATATAACCGAAATAGATGAAAAGCAGGATCAACATGGAGGTAAGGCGCGCATCCCACACCCACCAGGCGCCCCAAGTAGGCTTGCCCCAAACCGCGCCGGTGAAAAGCGCAAGCGCGGTAAAAACTGCGCCCGGCAACGCCGCGGACCGGGCCGCAACATCCGCCAGCGAATGGCGCCAGACATAGGCCACCAGGCTCATCCCTGCGATGAAGGTGTAGGCGCCAAGCGCCATCCATGCGGCGGGCACATGCACATACATGATACGTACAGATTCGCCCTGCTGATAATCCGCCGGCGAGGCAAAGAGCCCTATGTAAAGGCCCAACGCCGCTGTCAAAACAAACACGCCCAGCGCAATCGGTCCCGCTGTGCGGGCGAGTGCTTCAAACTTTGCAGGATTGGAAAACCGGCTCCACATCGAAATGATCTCGCTTTCTACTCCAGCTACTCCAGACTGATCTTCAAGGCCGCTATCGCGAAGCCCGGCGTCGTCGCCGCCATAAACAGGCTAAGGGCGCCCAAAATCAAGGTCTCCGGAGACAGCAGTCCCGCCCCCGCCAGATATGACTTGGCGGCTGAAACGCCAAAAACCAGCACCGGCGCGGCAAAGGGCGCGGCGATCACCATCGC
>JBCBSY010000114.1:0-6076 GCA_039818925.1 Pseudomonadota bacterium
CGGCTTTTCCAGCACCAGCGACGTCAAGATCGTTCTCGCCCGCCCGAGCCGGCTCTTATACTCCGCTTCTCCTGCAAGCATGTCGTAGACCTCAACGCCCCCGCCCTTGTAGTATTCCGCAGCGAGCGCGTGTGCGACAAAGCCTGGCGTCAGGCGGTTGTCCTCTTCAAATTTGAATCCGGATTGATAGTTCATCACACGCTTTTTATGTGCAAAATTGTAAAGCACCGCGATTATTTCGCCGCCGCTTTTTACAGTGAAAAAATGAGTTGACGCCGACGCCTCTTTGCACAACCTGTTGTGAAACGCATTGAAGTCAGGATTGTCAAAAACGCTTTATTGCCCGCGTGCGCGCCACGCGACACCGTGCAATCGCTTCAAATCATTCCAGGCCGCCAACCGGTCTTCCGGCGTTGCAGCAAGGCCCGCTGTCAGCGCGCCGCGCTCTTGGTAGAGTTTGCACGCCCGCCGGATTTTGGTCTGCAAAGACTTACTGAGGGTCTCGACAAAGGGTTCCGCTTTCAGCTCGCACGTAAAAACCGGCTGTTCACGCAGGATGCGCACGCCAAGGCCATGATCTTGAGCGGCGCACCTCACAGCATCCGCAAGCCCGGGCGCAAGGTTTCTAAAAACGGCGCTGTCCAAGACGCCAATCCCATCAATGAGTGCGGTGACGCCAGCGTTGCGAGCCTCCGGCGGCGCGTCATCGCGCAATAAGAGATCGCCATATTCAGGATAGATCGCGGCCCGCTTGGGATCACCGAACTCGTGAAACCATGCTTCGCGCATTCCAATGACGGGCGGCCGCCGCCTGCCGACAGTTACGACCCCAAGCGCAACCAGCTCGCCACTGGCGCGGACTTCGACGCGATGCAATTCGTCTATTTCTCGAACGCCGCCAAGCCACGCTCGAATCCAGGCGGGGCTTTGAAAAAAACTCGCCTCCGACGCCTTGGCATACAGCGTCGCCCAATCCGAAAGGAAATCAGACGGGTCTGTAATAGGTCTGATGGCGTGCTTAATCATGGGCAGACATCGTTGCAAGATAGAGCGTGCGATGGGCTTCCGCCATGTGGCTCAGCGTGAAGGCCTCTCGAACCTTGACCTTGTTGGCGGCGCCAATCGCCGCGCGGGCTGAAGGGTTTTGCAGGAGCTGCGCCAGCGCATGTCCGTAAGCTTCATCATCCCCGAGTGGGGTGATGTATGGGGCGTTGTCATCCGCAACCATATCGGCGATGTCCCCGACATTGGTGGAAACGATCGGCAATCCCGCCGCCATCGCCTCAAGGACGGTCATCGGCGCCTGTTCGGTATCTGAGGAAAGTGCGAATATATCAAAGCGGGCATAGGCCTGCGCAGATGTCGACGTATGGCCGGGCAACAAGATGCGTTCATCGCCAGAGCCCATAAGCGCCAATTGCGCACGCGCCGGTCCGTCTCCAAAAATCTCCAGCGCCGCCTGTTTTTGCCGGTCAGCGGTTTGGAAAGCGATAATAAGCCGGGCGTAGTTTTTCTCAGGCCGCAACGCGCCGATTGAACCGACCACAACGGACGATGGCGGTTTTCGTTGTTCAACCTGAAACAAGTCGAAATCGACGCCATTTGATAAGCGCGTGACGTTGCGCAACTTCCACTGATCGCGCGCCAGCGCTTCAAGGCCGTTTGACGGCACGACGACTCGCGCGTCCCGCAACAAGATCCGCCGGGCCAAAACGCGCCGCCGCTTCTGCTTTTCGAGACTTTCACCGAGACCAAATCCGTCTTCAAAGTGAATGTGCGGAGCCAGCCTGCCCATTCTGTTGGCGATCACAGCCTCGATTGCACCCCAATTATACGTGCACAAAAGGTCCGGAGACATCTCACGGATTTTTCGGCGTAGTCTCAAAATATTTCCGACATCAAAACCCCGGGTTTTTTTCATCGCAATAGCGCTAAACGAAACGCTGACGGTGTCGTCGAACAGAGCAGATGCGTTTGTCTCGCCATCCAGGGCGACAATCTCATGATGGTAATCCGGGCCGAGCGCCCTGGCGAGCGTCGCCAGGCGGGCCTGTTGGCCGCCAAAAGAAAAGCTCGGAAAGATATGCAGCAGCACGCGTCTGGTTCGAGACGCGCCTGCTGATTGAGCGCCTTGCATATCAGACGATGTGACAGATTTCGTGCGATCGCGCAAAGCCCGGAACATGAGCGCGCAGACACTGGCTATGCGTGCGAGGCCCCCGCGTTACGCGTAAACGTCAGTGTAAAGCTCTTCCGGCGCAGGCTCAGGGCTGTCGAGCGAAAAGTCCGCTGCTTCCTTGACGATCGCCTTGATTTCCTTGTCGATCTCTTTAAGCGCCGCTTCGTCGGTAAATCCGTTTTCAGACAAGCGCTGTTCACAGCGTTTGATGGGGTCGGAGCGCTCGCGCACATCGTCCACTTCTTCGCGCGTGCGGTATTTTGCGGGATCGGACATGGAGTGGCCGCGATAGCGGTAGGTTTTCATCTCAAGAACATACGGCCCCTCGCCGTTCCTTGCATGTTCAACCGCCTGACGTCCCGCCTCACGCACGGCAATCACATCCATGCCGTCGACTTCCATGCCGGGAATGCCGAACGACGCGCCGCGGCGATAAAGATGCGTGTCAGAGTGTGACCGCTGCACGCTGGTGCCCATGGCGTACTGATTATTTTCAATGATAAACACCACCGGCAGCTTCCAGAGCTGCGCCATGTTCATGGCTTCGAAAACCTGCCCCTGGTTCGATGCGCCGTCACCGAAATAGGTCAGGCTGACAGAGGAATTGCCGCGATAACGGTTGGCGAAACCAAGCCCGACGCCGAGCGGAATCTGCGCCCCGACGATCCCATGGCCGCCATAAAACTCGGCTTCCTTGGAGAACATGTGCATCGAGCCGCCCTTGCCTTTGGAGTAACCGCCTTCGCGGCCAGTCAGCTCCGCCATGACTCCGTTCGGCTCCATCCCGCAGGCAAGCATGTGGCCGTGGTCGCGGTAGCCGGTGATGGTCTGGTCGCCTTCCTGCTTCACCGCCTCCATACCGACAACCACCGCTTCCTGGCCGATATAAAGGTGACAAAAACCGCCGATGTGGCCCATGCCGTAAAGCTGACCTGCGCGCTCTTCAAACCGGCGGATGAGGAGCATGTCCCGGTAGTATTCCAGCAGCTCTTCCGTGGTTGCGGAAAGGTTGGATTTGCCGGTTGTCGGCGCTTGATTGTCGGCGGGCATGCGTTGTCCTCCTGATTTCGCCCTCTCTTACGCGGGGGACAGTCAGGGAACAAGCGGGGCTGCCGAAAACCGTTGAAAATAGCGAAACTTGTGGGGAAGTCAGTCTTCCAGCAACCGGTCGAGCTCGCGCCGGGAAATCACCACATCGCCTTCGTGCGAGTAGCCCAGCACCGCACGGATCCGCTCATCAAGGAGGTCCGGGTCCAACGATCTGGAATTTAGGAGGTCCGCCCGCTTCTCCAGCTCCAGACGTCGCGCGTGGAGCCCTTCCAATGTCGCCGCCTGCTGCGCCGCCTCATCCTGCAATTCGCCAAGCGCACGGTAGCCGGTATCGCTGACAATCGCGCCATAGAGCAGGATCGCGGTCAAGCACATGACCAGTGCGGGGAAAGCAATGTCGAGGAGAAAGCGGGCACGCAACATGATATCGTTCTTTTTGTTGTTGCGTTTCAAAAGAATCAAACATCATTAACGAAAGGTTAACGTAGCTAAATCCATCACAAACAAAGCCTATAAATCGAGCGCGAGCGCCTGATCACAGCGGCGCTCCAACGCCGCCTGCGGCGAGTGTCGGAACCCGAACTTTTCATAAAGTCCGATCGCTTCCTCAAGAACGCGCGCTGTCTGCAATTCAATCCGCCTAAAGTTGAGCTCACGGGCGCGTGCAATGGCATGCTTTAAAAGGCGCTTTCCGAGCCCGCGGCCACGCGCGGCAGGCTTTAAGTACATTTTCCGAAGCTCCACGACGCCATCGCCCATCGGCCACAAACCAACTGTGCCGATGATGTCGCCTTGCGCATCGACTAAAACGTCGAAGGCGCCGTCTTTATAGAACGCTTCCAGATCGTCGAGATCCTTGTCCGTGGTCTTTGGCGCTGGTTCAAGGTCGTACTCGTCCAGCACCGCAAAAACTAACGCGCGAACATCTCGACTGTCGGCGTTGGTGGCCGGTCGTATTTGAGGCGCGTTCGACACTAGCGCGCAAAAACGTCGGCGCCGGCGTAACGCGCCATGTCGCCAAGCTCCTGTTCGATCCGAAGCAGTTGATTGTATTTTGCAAGCCGGTCTGATCTGGCCAGGGAACCGGTTTTGATCTGACCGCAATTGGCGGCGACCGCGAGATCGGCAATCGTCGTGTCTTCCGTCTCGCCGGAGCGATGCGACATCACCGCCGTATAGCGGGCCCGATGGGCCGTATCGACGGCGGCCAGAGTTTCGGTCAGCGTGCCGATCTGGTTGACCTTAATCAGGATTGAATTGGCGCATCCCCGCTCGATGCCCTGGCGCAGACGCTTTTCATTTGTGACAAAAAGGTCGTCGCCGACAAGCTGGCATTTCTCACCAATAAGTTCCGTGAGCGCGCGCCAGCCGTCCCAGTCATCTTCGGCCATCCCGTCTTCGATGGAAATGATCGGATAGCGCGCGACGAGATCGGCGAAGTAGCGCGACATGCCTTCTCCGTCGAGCGATTTGCCTTCGCCTTCCAGTTCATATTTTCCGTTTTTGTAAAACTCCGTCGACGCCGCATCAAGCGCCACAAAAATTTCCTCTCCGGGCCGATAACCGGCAGATTCAACCGCTTTCATGATAAAGCCAAGCGCATCGTCTGTGGATTTCAGGCCCGGCGCGAACCCGCCCTCATCGCCGACATTGGTGTTATGCCCCGCCTCTGAAAGGCCTTTCTTCAAGCGGTGAAAAACCTCGGCGCCCATGCGCAAGGCGTCGGCGAAGGTTTCCGCACCGAGCGGCATAATCATGAATTCCTGGATGTCGATCGGGTTGTCTGCGTGCGCGCCGCCATTGACGATGTTCATCATCGGTGCGGGCAGAACCCGCGCGGCGACACCGCCAACGTAACGATAAAGCGGAAGCGCAGAGGCGTCCGCCGCCGCCTTCGCGGTCGCCATGGAAACCCCAAGGATCGCATTAGCCCCAAGCCGGCTTTTGTTGTCGGTCCCGTCAAGCGCAATCAGCGTTTCGTCAATATGCGTCTGCTCTTCGGCTTCAAATCCGGAAAGCGCATCGAAGATCTCGCCGTTTACGGCATCCACTGCCTGCAAGACGCCCTTGCCGCCATACCTGGCACCGCCATCGCGCAGCTCGTGGGCTTCATGGGCGCCGGTCGACGCCCCGGACGGGACCGCCGCCCGGCCCATGGACCCGTCTTCAAGGGTGACATCGACTTCAACCGTTGGGTTGCCGCGGCTGTCCAGGATCTCACGGGCGAAAATGTCGACGATGGCGGTCATGAATGAAACTCCGGAGTTGTTCCGGAGCTTCTATAACTGCTGCCCGCCACGGTGCAACGGCAGGCCGCCGAAAGGCATGCCTTGCAAGAGATCTAGTCGTCTTTTCCAGGCGTCATGGTGAATTCCGGTTGTCCGGAATTGTCAGCATTGCTGCTTCGCCTTGCAGGCCGGGTCGTACGCCGCCGCGGTTGCGGCGACGCAGATGGTTCAGACACATTCGGCGTGCTTTGCCGCGGGACTGTCTGCCGGGTCGACTGTTCGGCGCTCGGCGAACCGGCATTATCGCCGTCGCTGTAGCGAGGCCCGCGCCGGCGATCACGATCACCGCGATGCCGATCGCGGCCGGAGCGATAGCGGTGCCTGTTGCGAGGCGGGTAATAGCCGCCCGAACGTCCCCAATAGGTGAAATCAAAGTAGTAGCCGCGCTGCGGGCCCCAGGCGCCATAGCGTCCGTACCAGGGCCAGGACGGCTGGTAGTAGGCGCTGCGGCTGTAAGCGGAACCAGCATAGGAATAGCTGTCATAGGCGGCGGCGAAACACTGATTGGCCCCCGCCTCGCAGTCAGCGCGACAGGCGGCGCCGTCCTCTTCGCTTTCCG
>JBCBSY010000115.1:0-6066 GCA_039818925.1 Pseudomonadota bacterium
GCTCGCACTATCCGCCCGTTCGTCTTCCCGTTCCTTGTCGATCAATTGCGACAACGCATCGAGATCGAGTTCCGCCGATCGCGCTCGTGCGGCGATCGGCGCCGGCGACCGGCTGACGGCGAGCGTCATCTCAAAAATGCAGTCCGCGGTCCAGCCCTGCTGGTCAGCAGGGTCAATCATTGGCGCGCCGGAGCCTGAAAAACTTCTGGTGACGCTCGTCTTTGAGCTTAATCGTGACGGGTCATTGTCGACGCCGCCGCGCGTTGAGAACGCGCTGCAAATCAATTTATCCGGGAACCAGTTCTGGAAAGTCGCCGAGCGTGAGGCGATTTCTGCAGTCAACAAATGTGCGCCTTATGACTTTCTGCCGCCGGAGCAGTATGAAAGCTGGAAGGAAATGCGCTTGAATTTCGACCCAAGCCAGATGGTCGGACGCTAAGGTGAGCAGATTTCAGGGGGCCTGAAAGAGAGTAGCGACATGAAAAGATTTTTGACCATCCTCCTGACCGTGATGATCGCTGGTGCGTGGCCGGCTTTCGCACAACGCGTGACCATTGACATCACGCAAGGCAATGTCGACCCGATGCCGATTGCTGCCCCAGATTTTCTGGGTGCTGACGATCAAACGGCTGGGCTGGGCCGCGACATCACGGGCGTGATCATGAACAACCTTGACCGGTCGGGATTGTTTCAGGTGATCGATCAGCGCGCCTATATCGAAAAGCCGGCCGGCGTAAATGCGCGTCCGCGCTTTGCGGACTGGCGCATCATCAATGCGCAGGTGCTGATCGTCGGCGAGGTTGAAGAGTTGCCCGATGGCCGCATTCAAGTCGCAACCCGCCTGTGGGATGTTTACGCAAATGAACAGCTAGGGGCGGTCGCTTTTAAGACGCCTGCGGACAATTGGCGTCGCGCGGCGCATAAAGTATCGGATTTTGTCTACAAAACGCTGACTGGCGAGGACGGTTATTTCGATACGCGGCTTGTGTTTGTGCATGAAACCGGACCAAAGGAAAAACGCGTCAAGCGCCTGATGATCATGGATCAGGATGGCGCCAATCCGATACCGCTTACTGATGGGCTTAACTATCAGGTGCTGACGCCGCGCTTTTCGCCGACACAGCAGCAGATCACCTATATGGCCCTGTTCGATAATCGTCCGGGTCAGGTGTATCTGTTTAATATTGAAACGGGTGAACAAGAACAGCTCGGCACGTTCCGGGGCATGACCTTCGCGCCGCGTTTTTCGCCGGATGGGCGTGAAGTCATCATGTCGATGGAACGCAATGGGAATTCCGATGTTTTCAACATGGACCTGTCGACCCGGCGTCTCACACGGCTGACGGATAACCCATCGATCGATACATCGCCGACCATGTCGCCGGATGGCCGCCAGATCGCATTCACATCTGATCGCGGCGGCTCCCAGCAGATCTATACGATGAACGCGAATGGCTCGAACCAGAAACGGATCACCTTTGGCGACGGGCGCTATCAAACGCCGGTCTGGTCGCCTCGGGGCGATCTGATCGCCTTCACGCGAATGTATCGCGGCCGGTTTTACATTGGCGTCATTCGACCCGACGGCACCGGCGAGCGGTTGTTGACAGAAAGCTATCTGGACGAAGGACCGACCTGGTCGCCGAACGGCCGGGTGCTGTTGTTCTACCGCCAGACGCCGACCCGCCGGGACGGCTCGGGCGGCGAAACACAGCTATGGTCGGTTGATTTGACCGGGCGCAATCTGCGCCGGGTGCGCACGCCCGGCGATGCGTCAGACCCGGCCTGGTCGCCGCTTTTGCCATAAGTCCTTCAGACCAGACGGCTTTTTTCCAATGAATCGTAACGGAAAATTCATTTTTGCGCCGGAACAGCCGTTCTTGATTGCTAGCGCGGCACTCGCTACGATTCGGCCATTGGTTAAACTTTCCCGTTTAGCTGACATAAATATGTAAGGCAGGGGATTTATCCTTCTGATGCGATTGTGCGCCGCATTAGCGAGCGAGTTTTTTGAGTGAGGCCGGTGGCGGGAGCGCGCTCGCCAGGCCGGGTTAGAACATCCCAGGGGCAAATGGCCCGGAACTGGGCAAGTGGAGCGAAAAAGTATGACGAAACTTCTTAAAGTGGCGGGCGTGGTCGCATCGTTGGCGCTGATTTCCGCATGCGCAAGCAATGGCGACGATGTTGGTCTCGACACGACGACGGGCGCGGGCACAAATGTTGCGGCCGGACCGGCCGGACCTGTTCCGGGCAGTCAGGCTGACCTTGAGAACGCAGCGGGACACCGTGTCTTCTTCGCCTATAATCAGTACACGTTAACGCCGGAAGCCCAGGCGACGCTGGCGCGTCAAGCCGCATGGATGCGCGAATATCCGGAAACGCGGGTTCTGGTTGCCGGCAATTGTGACGAGCGCGGCACACGCGAATACAACCTCGCGCTGGGCGCGCGCCGGGCAGAGGCTGCAAAGTCCTATCTCGTGAGCCTTGGCGTTGACGCATCACGCATCACGACGGTTTCCTACGGTAAGGAGCGCCCGATCGATCCGCGCTCGACTGAAGCGGCGTGGTCGGTAAATCGCAATTCCACAACCACGATCCGGGCTGTCGGCTCCTGATCAAAAAGCCGCCGTCAGGCGCATGAAATTGGGGGCGCGCCGAAGCACAGGCTCGGCGCGCTCTTTTGTTTTTGGCTCTCGGCTTGGGTAAGCACCCAGCCGGGGCGACAATCAGGTGGCCAGGCGCAACAGGGCGTTTTTTCGTCGCAATCTTGTGCCATACTCGGTGAGGAGATTGCAGATTTGCAGGTAAGGTTATGAAGCTGTTCAGAATTGGGTTTTTCGCATTTCTTGGCGCCATTACGATGGCGGGCCCGGCATTGGCGGGCACCAAGGACGATATTCGCGAGCTGCAGGCGCGCATGATGGCGGCGGAGCAGGCGTTGGCCGGCCAAAGCCAGGCGATGCTGCGGATCTCAGCGCTGGAGCGGCAAATCCAGCAACTCACCGGGGAGGTGGAAGAACTGACCTACCGCCTTGAGCAAGCGAATGCGCGGCTTGATTCCGTTAGCGCGGCGCTTGCCGGCGGCGTCAGCGCCGGGACAGACGGGTTTGGCGCAGTCTCAAGCGGCGGGCCGGTTTCCCTGATGCCGGGCGGGCCAGGCGCATCGCCAGGCCCGGCGCCTGCGAATGATCCGATTGCGGATCAAATCAACCGTGCTGCTGGTAATCCACAACAAAGAGTTGGCGGCGGCGATGTCTCGCTGCCGCTCGATCCGAACGCGGCGTTTGATTACGCTTCAGGCTATCTTCTCGGCGGCGACTACAATCGCGCGAAAGCCGCTTTTGATCTTTATCTCGAAGCGTTTCCCAATCACTCCCGCACACCTGACGCGCAATTCCGCCTCGGCGAAATTCACTTGGCGCTGGGAGAAAACGCCGCAGCGGCCGACGCTTTCATCGCGCATATTCGCAATTATCCAAATGATCCGCGGTCTGCAGAGGCGTACCTGAAGCTCGGCACCGCCTTTTCACGTCTCGATAAGGCAAGTGAAGCCTGTACGGTATTCAAAACAATGAAGTCGAAATACCCGAATGCGCCAGCGGCCGTCTTACAGCGCGCTGATCTTGAAATGGCGCGCATCGACTGCAGCTAGGCATATAGAGGTGTCTGCAGCAGTGCTGACGAATGAGGCATTTGCTGCAGCCCTTGGCGCTCTGTCGCCCCCTTCAAAGGTTGCGCTTGCGGTATCCGGCGGCCGCGACTCCATGGCGTTGCTGCACCTCTGCGTAGCGCAGGCAAAGCATGTCGGGGTGACACTTGTTGCTTTGAGTGTTGATCACGGGTTGCGCGACGACGCCGCGCGCGAGGCGGCGTTTGTCGCCGATACTGCGGCGCGGCTTGGCGTTCCTCATCAAATCTTGGTCTGGGATGGCGAAGCCCCCGCTTCCGGCGTTCAGGCGGCGGCCCGCAACGCGCGATACCGGTTGCTGATCGAAGCGGCGCAGGCAACCGGATGTGAAGCGTTGTTGACCGCCCACACAGCGGACGATCAGGCGGAAACCCTATTCATGCGGCTAACCCGGGGGGCGGGAGTAACAGGATTGGCTGGCATGCGACCAGAAGCGATGATTGCCGCTGGCGCTGGCGATCCTTTGCGCCTGCTCCGGCCCATGCTCGGTTTTTCGCGCGCGGCCGTCACGTCTTATCTCAATAAGGCTGGGCAGGACTTTATCGACGATCCTTCCAATAACGATCCTCATTTCGAGCGGGTGCGGGTGCGCGCGCTGCTGGCGGCGCTGGCTGAGCAGGAAATCACAAATGGCGCGGCGCTTGCGGCGTCGGCAAGCAAATTGATGGCGGCAGACGCGGATCTGGCCGAACAGGAAGAAGCTTTGTTCGCGGCGTGTGGGGGCATTTTTTATAGCTGGGGCGGCGTTTCGCTTGACCGCTGGCCCGCGCCAGGAGCGTCGGGCGCCGGCGGGCTCGCGCGCCGGTTGTTGTTTGCGGTGGGCGCTGCGGCCTTCGTCCCCAATGAAGCTGATTCTTTAGCGGCGGTCGAAAGGGCTTGCGACGACGGCGCTGCGACCCTTGCGGGCGCCCTTATCCGGCGCTGGCGGGGGCGGCTGTGGTTCGTTCGCGAGCCTGCGGCGCTGACTGGAAGGGCGGGGGTCGCACCATCGGCGCGGGTCGCGATTTCAGGCGCAATCCTCTGGGATCGACGGTTTGTCTTGTCCACGCCGGCCGCGGGGCTTGAGATCGCGGCGCTGGGCATTGAAGTTCGGGCTGCTCTTGGCCATCGAGCGGGGCTGTTTCAGGGGCCTCCGGAGGGGTTGCCGGCAATTCCTGTCGTCTATCGCGACGGCGTATTGATTGGCGCGCCGACGCTCCCATTTATGGCTCCGAAGGCTGTCTCCTGTCAGCCGCTCATTTCGGAGCGGTTTGCCAGGGGATGTGTTAGATTTTCATAAGAATGGCGTGAATGTTCCTCTTCAAACATGGCGCTGGCAATTGTTAACGCCTATCTAATAGGCTCAAAGGGCTGCTGAGGCGGCTTTGCCGCTGGAAATCAATGGCGCTTGAACGGGCTCACAGAATGGCAACCGGGCCGAAGGAATAAAATCGCATGAACGGACGCAATCTTCTCATTTGGGGCCTCGTTATCGTCTTTTTCGTGGTGGCGCTGCAGCTGTTCAATTTTTCAACGCCCGGACCGCAGCCAACGGAACTGACCTATTCCGAGTTCGTCGAGCGGGTGGATGCTGGCGAGATCACGAGCGCCAGCGTCGCAAAGGGCCAGGTCAGCGGCTTGCTCAGCGACGGCGCTGAATATGTCACCACCATCCCCGAAGACGGCCAGACTGCGGTTGCTGAAAGATTGAACACGGCCGGGGTTGCGACGGAGATTGAAAAAGAAGAAGAGCTGCCGCTGCTTCTGTCGTTGCTGATCAACATTTTGCCGCTGCTAATCTTCCTGGCGTTCTTTTTGTTCATCATGCGCCAGATGCAAGGCGCCGGCGGCAAGGCGATGGGCTTTGGCAAGTCGCGTGCAAAGCTGCTAACCGAACGGCAGGGGCGGGTCACCTTTGACGATGTGGCGGGCATCGACGAGGCGAAGGAAGAGCTCGAAGAGATCGTCGAATATCTGAAAGACCCGATGAAGTTCCAGCGCCTTGGCGGCAAGATTCCGAAAGGTGCTTTGTTGGTCGGACCGCCGGGCACCGGTAAAACGCTGCTTGCGCGTGCGATTGCGGGTGAAGCGAACGTTCCATTCTTCACGATTTCCGGTTCGGACTTTGTGGAAATGTTTGTCGGTGTCGGCGCAAGTCGTGTCCGCGACATGTTCGAGCAGGCGAAAAAGAATGCGCCCTGCATTATCTTTATTGACGAGATCGATGCGGTGGGCCGTCACCGCGGCGCCGGGCTCGGCGGCGGCAATGACGAACGCGAACAGACCTTGAACCAGCTTCTGGTCGAGATGGACGGGTTTGAAGCGAATGAAGGAATCATCTTGATCGCCGCGACCAACCGTCCGGATGTGCTGGACCCGGCGCTGCTGCGTCCCGGCCG
>JBCBSY010000116.1:0-6060 GCA_039818925.1 Pseudomonadota bacterium
GGATGGATTCCTGTATCGACGCCCGGATCCACCACATCGCAGAGGTGGCGAGGCGACAGCCTTTCTCGGCGTCAAACCGCTTCACCGCCTGCATCAGGCCGACATTGCCTTCGGAAATGACTTCTCCGATTGGCAGGCCATAGCCACGGTAACCCATGGCGATTTTCGCAACGAGCCGCAGATGCGAGGTGATCAGTTTCTGCGCCGCATCGGGGTCTTCGTGCTCGGCGAAGCGCTTCGCCAACATATACTCCTCATCCTTCTCCAACATCGGGAATTTGCGGATCTCGGCGAGATAACGAGACAAACTCCCCTCTGGCGTGAGGGCGGCGGCGGTGGTTGTCAGGGCGGTGCTCATATGCGCGATGTCTCTCCTAAAGCGCCCAGCATCAAAGGGGGCGATCCTGATAGCCTGATCAGGCGAATAGTTTAGCGGTCTGAAGTCCCCTAGAAAGTACGCCTTTTCCAGGCGTTATACGGGCTATTTAAGGCGTCGGATGGCCGCCGCCAAGTTCTTCCCGGAAAAAACGATATTTTTCAAGGGTTTATAATCCAGCCGCTTTGGGTTTTCTCCATCTTTCACCTCCTCCTTTCTCCGCTGAATTTAGAAGAAACACCAGTCAAAGGCGCATCGCGGACAGCCACAAAAGCGTGAGGGAGGGGAGGATGTTGCGTAGTGCCCTGCTTATCAGGTCTTGAAAACGAAAGCTCTTGCGCCGGCGAAATTCACCGCCAATCCAAAGATTGATCCGACTGCAAGCGCGAAGACTGCGTTCGCTGGCGTCGCGGGGATGAGGGAAAGAACAGCAGCGTAAAATGCGTAGTTCACGGAGACTGCGGTCAATTGAACCAAAAGATATCGAAGATATCGATTGTTGTTTGTCGTGTTTTCAGTCGATCGAAACGTCCATGATCGGTTGATTATCCAGGTGATGGTCACGGCGGCAGCGAATGACAATATGCGGGATAGGTAGGGATCTGCGGCTGATGCAACTAGCAAATAGAGAATACTGGCGTCCACGCCAAAGCCGATCGCTCCCGTAGCGCTAAAGCGCAGAAACTGAAACGCGGTTTTTCTGCTCATCGGTTTCCTTGATAAAGGCGATGGTCTGACACTTGCCTGATCGTCGTTAAGGAGCCCTTAAGCGGGTGGACTCGCTGGCCCGAGCTTATGGATAACGCTGACTTTTGCGCCTCTCAGGGCCTTGCCATGAGCAATAAGCATAAAAAAACGCCGCATGAGCGGCGCTTTTAAACCGGAAGGGTGATGATCGCCTAGGCGCTGGATTTTGCGGCCGCTTTGCGCTTGCGGCGGCTTGCAAAAACGCCGCCCGCCAAGGCGGTTCCGAATAACCATGCCGCGGCCGGGATCGGATTTACAAGGACGTTTTCGTCGAGCAAGACATTGTCGATCACAACTTGCCCGTTTTCCCCAATGAAGAAGATGCCAAGTGTCTGACCTGCGAATTGTGTGGCCATTTCCGCGTAAAGAACCAGGGTCTGGGCGCCCAGAAGACCGACGCCCGGATCAGCAATCGCGGATTCAACAAGACGTGTGATCGTGCCGTCTGCCGTCTCGGCGTAAAGCCCAAAGACGCCTCCGAAATCAAGCCGCGCCCGATTTCCAAACAATGCTGAGAGCGTATATTGAGCGCCGCTTTTGATCAGCGCGCCAGTGTTTTGATACAGCCCGGTTTCATCGTTCAGATATGCAACCTGATGGCCGATGTCGAAATCGCCAGTGTTTGAGAAGCTTGTGGCCCTTGCTTCAGCGTTCGGCGCCCAAACGCCTGCATTATTACGCCAGTTTGTAGACCACCCGGGAATGGAGCCGGCGCCATTATTATAGTTTCCAAGGCTGTGCGAGACATCCAGAGCAGTTTGGTCTTCGAAATTTGCGTTGACGATCGCGATTGGCGCAGCATTCGCTATGCCGCCAAAGCACATGAGTGCCGCGATTAACCCCCAAATACGCATAGAAAACTCCCTTACCGGTACCACAAAGATGAATATATCGTATCGACAATATGTTGCATTGCAAGCTCTATTCCAGCGCAAAAGGGACAATGCAGCGGTCTTGAAAGAAAAACTCACGGTTAATCGCGGCCAGATTCAACCCTGAATTGCGCCTGGCGCCCCGAATTGCTGCAAAGACGAAAAACCGCTCAAGAAATCCGAATCACTCGGGTCGAGCGGGCGCGCCGTCAATCCAGGCTTGAAACCATAGCTCAAGCACCAACATCGCCCAAAGCTTCGTGTGATGAAGCCGGGGGCCGTCCCGGTGCTCGTGCATCAGGGTTTCCACATAACCGGCCTGGAAAAGCCCCCGATCCTGAGCGTTGGCTGACGTCAGAATATCCAGGGTGAAATCATGCAAGTCCTGCCGAAACCATCGTTCAATCGGGAGCCCAAATCCCATTTTGGGGCGGTCTAGTACCGCATCAGGCACAATCTCCCGCAGCGCCGATTTGAGCAGACCTTTCAGGCCGCCTTGAAGCTTTTGATGGCTGGGTATGCTGGCGGCAAGCTCCATCAGTTCCACGTCGAGAAACGGCGCACGCGCTTCCAGACTGTGCGCCATGCTGGCGCGATCGACCTTTACCAGAAGATCGTCGGGCAGATAGCTATGGATGTCGGCCCATGCCGCGCCGGCGACCATGTTCGGCGCGTCGTCAAAATAGGGCTGAAGAAGATTCAGCGTGTCGTTTGCAAGATAGGGCCTTAGCCCGTCTCCATAGCCGGCCTTTTTGTCGATATTGAAGAAATACATCATCGCCGGTTCATAGCGTTGAGCGTTTGACGCGGCCGCACGCAACAGCCGCCAGCGCAGCCCGCCAAATGGGCGGCGCCTGGCAAGCCCTGGTGAAATGGCGTTTGCGCCGGCCCCCGCCATGCGGCGGACCGCTGTCGGCAAGTGATCGACCCACCCCATCGCCGCGCAATCGTCATATCGGTTATATCCGAGAAAAAACTCATCGCCGCCATCGCCACTGAGCGAGACCGTCACATGCCGGCGCGCAAGCTGAGAGACATAATAGGTCGGAATGGCGGATGGGTCGGCAAACGGATCCTCGTAGTGCCAGATGATTTCCGGAAGGATGGCCATGGCGTCCGGACGAACGATCTCTTCTTCGTGGTCGGTTCCAAATCGCTCGGCGACCAACCGGGCGTAGCGGCGCTCGTCGAAGTCGGTTTCGTCAAAACCAATGCAAAATGTTTTTACCGGGTTGGCGCTATGTTCGGCCATAAAGGCGGTGACAGCGGATGAATCAATCCCGCCAGATAAAAATGCGCCCACGGGCACGTCCGCCACCATCCTGCGTTTTACGGCAGCTGAGAGTTTCTCCCGGATTTCAGCCTGAACATCAGCGGAGTCTCGGGCGACAGCGTCTTTTGGGGAGGGCAGCGTCCAATAGCGTTGAGGTTCCGGCGCATTTGCAGCATTTGCCGGCGTGACGCGCAGAATCGATCCCGGCGGCAGCGCCTTTACGCCGCGCAATGCGGTCCAGGGCGCGGGAACATATTGCAAAGACAGGTAGTGGTGGATCGCTTCGAAGTCGGCGCGGCGTTCGAAATCAGGGTGCGCAAGAAACGCCTTCATTTCCGAAGCGAAGACAAAGTCGCCGTTGCAATTGGCGTAGTATAGCGGCTTTTTTCCGATCCGATCGCGCGCCAGCAAAAGCGTGCGGTCGTTTTCGTTCCACAGAGCGAAGGCGAACATGCCGTTGAGCTTGTGTAACGCCGCCTCGCCCCAGCGCGCGAGCGCCAGGAGCAGAACTTCCGTGTCGGTTTGCGTTGTGAATGTTTCGCCCGCCGCCATCAATTCCTGGCGTAGCGCTGCATGATTGTAGATTTCGCCATTATAGGAAATGACCCATGGCCCGCGCTGCATGGGCTGCCTGCCGTGCGCGGACAAATCGATGATCGAAAGACGCCGGTGCGCAAGGCCCGCGCCGCCGCCGGTCCATACGCCGTGATCATCCGGTCCGCGATGCGTCAACTGGTCCGCCATCGCGTTTAAAAGTGCAGCGTCGCCTGGCTGGCTGTCAGGATGCTCCCGCAAAAAGCCGGCAATGCCGCACATGATACTAAACTTTCTTCGATGGACCGCGATATGGCGGCGTTAGCACAAGAGATTAAAAGCCATTGACCGATCTCATGCGGGTCGTTGGACAGTAAAGAGCCCGCCTAAATCCGCCAGCGTTTCGCGTGGACAGTCTTTGTAGGGAGATTTCGGGCTCGCGCGCAATCGCGGCTCGAACGTATCGAGATAAAACTCATCAGCGCTATCGTTCGAATGATAGTCGATGATCGAAAATCCAGCGCGGTTTAAAAGGTCAGCATATTCAGGTTGACGCATTTGAGCGCCATACTCGCGATGGACTTGCTTTGAAAGCACCGAGAATTCTTTCGCGGAAAGCAAGAGATGTTCAAGCGGGTTTGAAAAATCACGATGATCGCGAAAGTCCACCTGATGAACGCCGTACCCGCCGGAGCGCGTCACCCGATGCAACTCTTCGAAGGCTTTCGAAGGCGCGCGCAGATGTTCCAGCACGGCGTTGGAAAATACGAAATCAATAGAACCGCTTTCGATGTCGCTCAACGCTTCGGCTTCGCGCTTGTGCAGTGAAATGAATTCGTCGTCATAGCCGCCATTGGCGATGGCGCGATGTAAAAAGGAAACATCGGCGTTCGGCGCCTCCTCCTCAATCGCTTCGGTGAGTTTGGCGTAAAAAGCCGGATGGAACGGATCACGCCAGGGCGCCAGCCATGCATCGGCAACAGCGACCTTGGCGCCATGCGCCCTCAAATAAGCCATCGCGCCGAATGCGATTCCCGGCCCGACTTCAAGAATGGAGGCCTCTTCGACCGCGACGCCCAGGCCCTTGAGCCGATCAAGATAGCTGCGTCCACAACCGAGCGCGTAATCGACCTGGTCGGCGATGGCTTCCGGTGTGGTCTCGTGCGGCAGGAAATTGCCCGGCGTCGCGCGCCGCCAGAAACGGCGCAGCCCTGCACGGCGCGCGATGGTGCGGATCTGATCAAGCATCGGCGTTCACCAGCGCCGCCTTCAGCGTTCGATCATACGCAGCGACCATGTCGTTAAAGGACCATTTTTCGACAAGCGCCGCATAGGCGCCGTCCGCAAGACTTTTGCGGCGCTCTGCTGAGTTGCGCAAGCTTTCAATCGCTTCTGCAAGGGATGCGTGATCTCCAACAGAATAAAACCAGACAGAAGACATATGCTCCATACGTTCAAAGGCGCCGTTTACGGGGGTTGCAATCATCGGCGTGCGCAGGCCGGCGGCCTCCAGAAAAACACGGGGGAACGCCTCCGAGCGCGAGGTATTCACCAGAAGGTCTGCTGCTGCAAGGTAATCCAGCGGGTTGTCCACTGAACCAATGAATTCACAGCGCTTGCACACTTCAGCCGTCATCAGGTTTTCCAGCGTCTTCACGTAAGCCGCCTCCGGCGCACCGACGAACACGGCTTTTATGGCATCGCGCGATTGCGGCGGTAGAAGATGTAGCGCCGCCACTAGATCTTCCTGTCCCTTCCTGGGACACACGGCGCCAAGGCTCAGGAGAACGGTGTCATCGTCTCCCCAGCCAAATCGTGCGCGCAATTTATTCTTGTCTTGCAGCGGCTCGAACGGCGCAGGAGCGTTATAGATCACGCTTGCTTGTCCGCGCCGGCAGAAAGGCGACCAGTTTTCCTGCGACGCAGCTGCGACGAATACGACCGAGTGTGCGTAGTCAAAACAGGCGAGCGCCCTGGCAGCGATGTTGACGTTGCGGTCGGCAAGCCGTTCTCGCCATGGCTCGCTTTCCCTTATGTTCCAGACGCTTGGAACATCGGCCAAATGCGCGGCATCGATGATCGGGAAGCAGTCGAGCGTGTTTGCAAAAACGAGGTCAGGCGCCAGGTCCCTGAGCCTTGCGGCGATGGCGGCGACATCGCGCTCATAGTTTGAAAAAACACTTGGGGACGCGGCGAAACCATCATCGACAATGCAGTCTATGCCATTCGCTTTGTAAGCTTCGCGGACAGGGCCGTCC
>JBCBSY010000117.1:0-6054 GCA_039818925.1 Pseudomonadota bacterium
TCGTCCTTGGTGATGAACCAGAAAATGACCGCGATCACGGCGAGCGCAGCGGCCCAGACCTGCGCCACCGCTTGCCAGCCATATGCGACCAGTACGAAAGGCGCGATAAACTTCGTCACCGCCGCGCCGACATTCCCGGCGCCAAAGATGCCCAACGACGTTCCCTGCTTTTCCGGCGGAAACCACTTTGAAACATAGGCGACACCAACAGCGAAAGAGCCGCCGGCGACGCCAACGCCAAGGGCCGCGACAAGAAACTGCGGATAGGTGCCTGCGAATGTCAGGAGAAATGTCGCGAGCGCCGCTGACAGCATCACGGCGACGTAAACAATCCTGCCGCCATATTGGTCGGCCCAGATGCCCAGGATCAATCGCGATAAGGACCCGGTCAGAATAGGCGTTCCGATGAGCAAACCGAATTGGGTTTCAGTTAGACCGAGATCGGCTTTGATCTGAACGCCGATGATCGAGAAGATCGTCCAGACCGCGAAACAGGCCGTGAACGCGATCATGCTTGTCCACAGCGCCCACTGCTGCTGACCTTTTGTTACATTATCTAAGTGCTGCATAACCGTCTCCTCGGCGAACGAGTCGTTTAAGCGCCAGATAGGAAACTGCCGCACCTGGAAACTTGACCGAGATCAACAACTGTTCAGCAAACGAACGAAACAAGTTGCTCGCGGTAAAAGGTGTATTCTTTGAGAAAAGAAGTTCGGCCGGGCGCTTGACCGATTCAGGAATTTCGCTTGACATTTATCAAGCGAGAAGCCATGCCGTTGGGTGTAATTTTACAACCGAATCGCTAATGCGCTCAGACGACAAATCCCTCGTCCGCAATCTCGCCCTCTTCGCTGAGATGACGGACGACCATTTTGAAAAAATGCTGACAGGCTCCTTCTTTCAGCGATTTCCGGCGAATATCATTCTAATCGAAGAAGGGGCGCCCGCCGATTTTCTTCATGTCGTCGTCGATGGCGGAGTTGAACTGTTCGCCTCTCACAACGGTCGAGACTGCACCATGGCGGTCGTGAGGCCGGTTTCAACGTTTATTCTTGCAGCCGTCTTGAAAGACGCGCCGTACCTCATGTCCGCGCGCACGGCCGAGGCCTCTCATATCCTTATGATTCCAGCGGAAAACTTGCGAACTGCGATGGCGGGGGACGCCGCGTTAGCTCGCGCGATGGTGGTTGAGTTGGCAGGCTGCTACCGGTCGGTCGTCAAAGCGCTGAAAAACCACAAACTGCGTTCAGGCGTGGAACGGCTCGCCAACTATCTTCTGCGAACCCATCAGGTGCAGGGCGCCAACGGCAAGATTACCTTGCCGATTGAGAAGAAGATGCTCGCCTCGGTGCTGGGCATGACCCCAGAAAACCTGTCCCGCGCTTTCGCAACATTGAAGCCATATGGCGTCAAAGTCGAAGGCGCCGACATTCACCTTTCGCTGATTGACGATTTGAAGATACTGGCAAAACCAAATTCGTTCATTGACGACCCCAGAGCGTGATCGTCGGCGCATCAGGGCGCCATTTTCAAGGACCAGACTATGATCAAGAAAGAACTTCCCGCCGCCGCTGGCGACATCAAGGAAAAACACCCGGACCTGTGGGATGCGTATGCGAAGCTGGGTGGCGCCGCGGCAGCGTCAGGACCGCTGGACAAGAAGACGCAACGGCTCGTGAAGCTGGGGCTCGCCATCGGCGCGCGCTCGGAAGGCGCCGTACATTCCCATACCCGCCGCGCTCTGGCCGAAGGCTTCAGCACCAATGAAATCAAGCACGCCGCACTTCTCGCCGTGACAACGCTCGGTTTCCCGCAGGCGGTCGCTGCGCTAAGCTGGATTGAGGATATTACAGATTCCGACTAACGGGCCACGAGGCGCGACGACAACAAATATTGTCCATAAACCACTGCGAAGAGTCCGAAAGCACCGCTCCACAATAAAGCGGACGAAACGTAGAAGACTGGCGCTTGCGCGCCTGCAAATGGCGCCAGCACGCGTCCCGCAGCGCCGAGTATGGCGAGGGCGTAAATGACAAACGTCGCCCGGTCCGCGCTCAACGCCCGGCCGGTGTGGCCGCGCGTCGCTCGCGTCATGACCGCCAGCGTCATGACGCCTATTGAGCCTGCGGTGAGCGCATGCAGCGCCGCGCTCTGAGGAACCAGTGCGGGCCAAAGCGCCGCCGAGCCCATGAGAAAAAAACTGATCGGCAGCCAGAGGTAGCCAACATGCAGTATCGTCACAAGCGGCTCAGCGAATGTGCGCCAGCCATGCCATCGCGACAATCGCACAGAATGCAGCACGCCGGCGACCAGCAATAACGCCCCCGTACCGGCGCTCAATGGGGCCATGACCCAGGCGGCAAGGCCAATCGCTGCAGCGCCAAGCGCGACCAGCTCCACAGGCTTAGCCGTTGGCGGCAGATCCTTGCGGCCCGTTTTTTTCAGCCAATTGCGTGTGAAGCTCGGGCCGATCCGGCCGCCAATGAGCGCAATCAGCATAGCCGCAACCGCAATCCCGAAACGAACGCCGAAGACAGGCTCGCCGACGCCATTACGACCGACATGCCAAAGAATATTGCCGAGGAAGAAAAGCGTCAGGAGCACACCGACGGGTACATTGCGCCAGTTCTTGCCCTTCAGGATTTCGCGCCAGACGAAGGCGGTCAGGAGCGCGAGGAAGCCGAGATCGACGATCGCCGTCGCGAGGGGCCCAATTTGACCGGACATCAGAAAGGCCGCCCTGCCCGCAAGCCAGATAAGGAAGAGGATCGCGAGACGCCATCCGCAAACAGGAAGGCGTCCCGTCCAGTTCGGCACTGCCGTCAGCAAGAACCCGGCGATCACCGCGGAAAGATAGCCATAGGTCATCTCATGGCTGTGAAACGCGTTGACATCAAAACCGCGCAGGTCGATGGCTCCGGAATAGGCGAGCGCCGTCAGCATTGGTGCGAACCAGGCAAGCACGGCGCCGCAGAGGAAAAAGGGCCGGAAGCCAAAACTGAATAATACCGGACCTGTATAGGCGCGCATCTGTTCTGCGGATGTTATCATGATAGTACCCATACTGACGGGTCAACACCGAAAAGAATCCGGTGACCCAAAAAAAGGAAAACCACGTATGCTGCAAGGCCAAATGCGGTGCCCCAAAGCGTGCGCGCCGTGAGAAACGCCTTTAGGCCTTCGGCCGCGAGCGCCGAGCGACGCTGTTGTTCAAGCGCCGCCCAAGCATCGTCTCCCAGCGATCGTTTGCGTTTTTTATCAATGCGTCCGCCGCCCGCGATGGCGAAAAGGGTCATGATGGCGAATAGAAGCGTCGATACGAGAACACCGTTTGGCGGAATATGCGATGCAGACCATATCCCGAAACCCCAGAGTACGGGATGGCGCATGACCGCGGCGGCACCTGGCCGTTGAAATACAACTTCGCGTCTGGACAGGCTGATCGAAAGCGGATTGGGCTCTGCGAGGCCGGCGCCGATCAACATGAAAGAAACGAGCATAGCGATGATCGGCGCATAATAAAGCCAGGGATTTGCATGCCAGAGGACCACAGCAGGGGCGCTGACCGCTGTGACGCCGACCCAGACAAGCAGCGACAACGAGACAACCGAATACCCGATCAGATAACGTTGTGCGCCGACCGCTGCGACCAGTCGCGGGCGAATGTCGGGCAGCGCTGGCACGATGTGGGCGGCGAAAAACATGAGAAGCGCGGTGAAGAACTGGGTCATGGCGAATGTCTTGCGCACGATTCGATTGCACGCCTATTCCGGAACCGGATAAAGTACTTTGGGAAAATCTGCCTGAACAGGGATTGCTCACAGCCATGAGCGAACCGCCAAACACAAAGCTCGTACTGTCTGAAAGAGATGCGGGGAAGATCCGCATGGCGGTCCGGGCGATCACGACTATCGACGTCGCTTATGGCGTCTATGCGCCGGCGTCCTTCGCAGTTCTTGACGAATTTCAGAAATTTCTGGCCGATGCGCGCGTCAGCGGCCCACTTTATACGATCCCCGAAAACCCGGCGCCCGACTGGGTCCCGTCGTGGATTGAAGCACACGCTTTGGAACAGGCTGAAGGCAGCGGCGCGCTTTTGATCGCAAGAGATGATGCAGGTCGCATCAGCGGCTTTGTCGATCTGCAGGTATGGCCAGAATGGGGCGTAGCGGAATTCGGGGGCGCCATCCGCGCGGACCTCCAGTCCGGCGCCATGGGCACGCGCGGCGCGGCGCGCCTTTTCGACTGGCTCTTTGCAGAGATCGGCGTCCAACTGATTGCGATGACAAACGCGCTTGATAATGTGCGTACGGAGCGGTTGCTCCATCATCTGGGATTCGTTCGCGGAACGGACCGGAATTGCAAAACGCCTGAGGGCGACATCCGTTTGTCGATGTACTGGGAGCTGCAACGCGACCGCTGGCATGAAATCAGACCGACCCTCTCTCTATAGCGCCGCGAGCAAAACGGGTTCCCAGGCAGCGACGTCATCCGGCGTATTCAAATTGACGAAATGATCTGCGCCCTCCCAGCAGACGGATCGGGCGCCCAGGGCTTCAGCCAGCGCCTTAAGCGACAGCTTGTCGTTCGGCGAATTGGCCTCTTGAGCCACGGCCAATCCGCCCACCGGCCACCATGCGAATGTCGGATGAATACCGTATTCGTCAGCAGCGACAGCGGCCGTGTCGCCTGACATTTTGCTGGCGAAATCCACCGGAAGGAACGGCCCGTCCACGGGAACCGCCAGAAAACCAGAAATCTCGGGCCGCCTGCGTGCTAGCCACAATGCCACGCTGATAATCCCGCCAGCGGGACCGCTAACGACATCTTCGGCGTCGGGAATCACTTTTCGGCCAAGCCCGTAACTTTTGGCGCCCGAGATAAGGATCTCATCGACCTGCCGCCGCAGGCGATCCGAGACGTGATCGATCAGGCGTCTTCCGCCGATCCTGATCTCAGCCTTGTCGGGCCCGTTCATGCGTCTTGATCGCCCGCCGGCAAGAATGACGCCGATTACTGTCATGACGCCTTTATAGCGCGCGGTGCTTCTGTAACGATGATGTACATCAATGCTTTTAGGTCCCCTTTTGATTTGGCTGAGTGATGCACATTCTCGCCGGCCTATCTTTTCTAACGGCTATCCTCTGCGTCAATCGGCTTTGGCGGTGGGTCGACCTATAATGCGCTTCTTGTGCTGAACGGCGTCGATTACCGCAATCTGCCGTCGGTCGCACTCACCTGAAATATCATCTTCGTCGCCTCAGCGGGCCGGATGTAGGCCTTGCGGCGGCGGCAAACGTCAAGGCGCTTTGCGTACGTCGAAGACCGCGCGTCGCATTGATTGCCAATGGCGACGAACTGGTCCTTTCAGGTGTTTCTCCGAGGCGTGACCAGATCATCTGTTCAATCCCGTACGCCCTCGATCCCATGATCAAGACATGGGGAGACGCGCGCGAGTTTATTGGCATTGCGCGAGACTCTCTCGAAGATTTGCGCCGCTATGTCGAAAAGGCTCATGCGTTCGATCTTTTATTCCGATTGGCGGCGCATCAGTTGGCGAACGCGATTTCATGCGTGCGGCTTTTCTAGAGGCGGGCTTCGACCTAATCTCCGCAAACGGCTCGCGCGAGACACAATATAAGCGGGCCAGAATGCTTGAAATCGATGCCGGGGGCGCTCGTGTTGAGACGCATTCAAATCAGGACAGTTCTCTTCTCGCTGTTATGTCGAAGGCTGACGTTCTGATCCGGCGGATGGCGAACGCGCCCGCGCTCAGTTCAGGCGACGAGATTGAGTATTTGCCAATCGGATGACAAGGGGCTCCTTGGTCCGCAACTATCGTACTGGATGATATCACAAGAGCTATTCGAGTGCGTCTCGTTGACATCCGCTGTATTTTGACCTGGATCAATTTTGCGGCGCCCATTGTATGCTCAAGTTCGTCATCCTTCCAACAATAAGGAGGGCTGCGATGTACGATATTATTGATGATCTTGAGGAGGATCATCGACGTTTTAGGCGTTACCTTGTCTGGCTGACTGATGAGATTGAAGT
>JBCBSY010000118.1:0-6023 GCA_039818925.1 Pseudomonadota bacterium
CGAATCATCGCTGCGCTGGGTAATCGCTGGAATGTGAGCGGTGTTGGCGGTTCTCCAACGGCGCATTGAAAAGCTTCAGGTTTTCACCTACCTGCACGCGATGACCAACTGGACCGAACCTTTGAAAAGCATCTGGCGCGCACTGCCCTTTACCGGCGACCCCGCGCCTCTCGTAACAGTGATTGAATTGAACGGCGTGATTGGCGAAATCGGCGCTGGCCGCAAAGGGCTGACGCTGAAAAAGCTCGAAAAGTCCATTCTGGCCGCGTTCAAGCCAGGTTCGCTGAAGGCGGTGGCGCTGGCGATTAACTCGCCGGGCGGATCGCCCGTTCAATCGCGTCTTTTGTTGTCCGCCGTGCGCCGTCAGGCGAAGGAAAAAAATGTGCCGGTTCTCGCCTTCATTGAGGATGTCGGCGCTTCCGGCGGCTACATTCTGGCGCTGGCCGGCGACGAGATTTATGCTGACGAGAGTTCGATCGTCGGCTCGATCGGCGTGATTTCAGGCGGCTTTGGTTTCAGTGAAGCAATCGCCAAGATCGGCGTTGAGCGGCGGGTTTACACCGCCGGTGAAAACAAATCGACACTGGACCCGTTTCGCCCGGAAGACCCGGAGGACGTCGCCCGGCTGAACGATATGCTGGACGATCTCCACCAGCAGTTCATCGCGCTGGTTAAGGATCGCCGCGGCGGCAAGCTCGCGGATGACGACAAGCTGTTCAGCGGTCGGATCTGGACCGGCGTACAAGCGGTGGACAAGGGATTGATCGACGGAACCGCTCAACTCGGCGAATTTCTGCGCGACCGTTTCGGAAAAGATGTTAAGGTCAAACGGATCGCACCGGAGGGCGGGTCGCTGTTGAAGATGCTGCTCTCCGGCGGCGAGGCGAAAAACGTCGGCGCGCTGTCGCTCCTCGATGCTGAGGAAGTACTGGCGGCGGGCGAAAGGCGCGCTCTTTGGGCGCGTGTCGGGCTGTAAGCTGTCCTGGCGGCGGCGAGCTTGGAAGAACAAGTAAGGAGAACAGCCATGAGCGCTGTTACAACGCTGGTCGCTACAGTTGCTGTCGCTGCAGGCGCTGTCGCCCTTTTCCGTTTCGCAGAAAAGCGCACGCGCCCTTTGCGTTCCGCCATTCATGAAATGCGCCGTACAGCTCGGGAGGGATCGCCCGGCGCCGTCATTGATTATGAGCAAGATCCCGACAGCGGCGTTTTCAAACCGAAAGAGCCGGCAAAGCACTAAATCTCCGGCGTCAACATCATCACGATTTTTCGCCGATGCGGCGCGCGCCGGTGTTCAAGCAGATAGATCCCCTGCCACGTTCCGAGCAGCAATTTTCCGTCAGCAAACGGAATGCTTAACGATGTGCAGGTCAGCACCGACTTCAGATGCGCCGGCATGTCGTCAGGGCCTTCCGCCACATGAGTGTAGGAACCGTCCTCCGGCGCCAAGCGGTCGAGCCAGGCGGCCAGATCGTGCAACACATCGGGGTCTGCATTTTCCTGGATGGTCAGTGATGCTGAAGTGTGCTGGATAAAAAGGTGGAGGATTCCGCTTCGCATTCGCATGCTTGCGAGTGCATCCGCGACGGTGTCGGTGATATTTTGCGGCCCGCGCCCGTTTGTCTTGAATTCAAGAAGGTTTGGCATCTTTAACCAATTGATATATATAGCAAAAAAACAGAAATAAAGTCTTTGCCGCCAATTCGGGAAACGGCCATACTGACGGCTTTCTCCCGCACCGTAACTAAAAGACATTACTTTGGAAGATATCGCCTTCATCGATCTTGAAGCCTCTGGGCTGTCCGCACGATCCTGGCCGATCGAGGTTGGCTGGTGTTTTCAACGCGGCGCCGCGAAGGCGATGCTGATCCGCCCGCATGATGACTGGTCGATGACGGACTGGAGCATGGACGCCGAAGCGCTTCACGGAGTGCCGCATGATCAATTGGTGCAAGAGGGTTTCACCGTGAAGGAGGTTTGCAAAAAACTGAATGCGGATCTGGCGGGAAAGCTGGTTTATTCTGACGCGCCCGATTGGGACGCGTTCTGGCTTTACCGGCTGTTTCAAGCTGCGAGCATCCGGCAACGATTTTTGGTGCATGATATGGCGCGGCTGCTCCGCGCTGCGCCGCCGGAAAAGCTTGACCGGTTCATCGCCGAAGCCGAGGAAAAGGCGCCGCGCGGTCATCGCGCTGCGGCGGATGCGCTGCATTTGAGAATGCTGCATCAGCTGATGACGAATTAGCGCGCTGCGCCACGCGGTTGCTTTTCATAGCCCGCCCGGCAATGTCCGTGTTATGAACGTCACTCTCCAACCCATTGAGCCGCAGGAAATCACCGTCCCGTTGGAGGATGGCGACATGGCGGGCCTGCATTGGCGCGCGGGCGGGAAACAACCACTTTTGTTTTTGCACGCCACCGGGTTTTGCGCCTCAGTCTATAAGCAGATGCTGACGCATCTGAGCGGCGCATATGATATCTACGCGCTGGATCTGCGCGGCCATGGCCGCTCCGCTTTGCCAGCCGACCCGGCGCGATTGAAATCCTGGCATGTTTATGCAGCGGATGTTTGCGCATTCCTTGATCAGCAAGGCCGCGAAGGCTGGGTGCTGGCGGGGCATTCCATGGGCGCGGCGACGGCTGTGATGGCGGCGCGCGGGCGCGCTGATGTTGCGGCGTTACAGTTGATTGAACCCGTGGCGATGCCGGCCTTGTTTTCCCTTGCCGCCCGCACCCCGTTCTGGCGGTTTCTTGCCGCACGCATCCCGATGGTCAGCCAGGCGGCGCGGCGACGCAATGGATGGCCGAACCGCGAGGCGGTTAAAGCGTCCTATGCACGAAAACCGATTTTCAAATCCTGGCGGCCGGGCGTTCTCGAGGATTATCTGGAGGGGGGCTTGCGCGAGGATGGCGAAGGTGTGGCGCTGGCCTGTGATCCGAAATGGGAAGCGGCGACGTTCGCTGCGCACGCCAATGATTTCTGGGCGGCGGCGCGCGTGGCGCCCGCCCCGATATCGGTCTACGCCGCCAATCACCCCTCATCCACCGTCCCGGCCATGGCGCGGCGGGGTTTTCGGCGGCTGGGCGCCTGCGTGACGGAAAAATCCGGACCTACCCATCTCGCTCCGATGGAGGAGCCGGCGGAACTGGCGAATTTTCTCGCCGGCAGAGGGGAATTTCTTTCGCCATGACGCCGAGAGGGTTGGAGTAACCAGCCCTTTTTGCTAAGCGTGCGCGCCAACGCCCCACCGGGGCCCGCCGGCGCGATTTTGGGCCCGGCGCAGCGCAGTTGAAGAAAGGTTTCCCATGAGCGAGGCGCAAGAAACTCCTCAAGTCACCGGCAATATGTTTCTCTATGAGAAGCCGGAACTCCTGATGAAAGAACAACATGGCGATCTGGCCCTCGGCCCGTCGCCGCAGCCCTTTAAATTCGCAGCCAAAGCGCGCGCCGTGCCGGTGACGATGGGCGAGATTCCAGCGGCGATGAAGGACTACCCGCTGATTTTTATGTCGCAGGAACAGCCTCAGCTTCTGGCCGTCACCGGCATTTACGATGACGTCAATTTGTTCGTCGATGATGAAGGCAATTGGGATCAATTCCGTTATATCCCCGCTTACATTCGCCGCTATCCGTTCGGTCTTGCGGCCGAAAACAATGGCGAACGCATGGCGATCGTGATCGACCGCTCTTATGACGGGTTTTCATCCTCCGGTGACGTCAAGCTGTTTGACAATGGCGAGTTGACTCAGCAGACCGAGCAAGCCGTCGATTTTTGCAAAAATTATGAGCGCGACCGTCAGATGACGGACCAGTTTGCAAAAGTGCTGCAAGACCATGAATTGATTCAGCCGCAATCCGCCCAGTACACGCCGGCGGGCGCGACCGAACCCGCATCCTTCGCGCAGTATTTCGGCGTCGATGAACAGCGGCTTAACGGCCTTGCTGACGACAAGGTTCTTGAACTGCGCAAGAACGGTCTTTTGCCGCTGGCCTATGCGCTGCTGATGTCCATGGGCAACTGGCGCATCCTGCTGCAGCGGCGATCCAAGCGTTTTAACCTTACTGAAGATCAGGTCTTTAAGCCGATCGTCAATTAAGCGGGCCGCTCAACCTCATCTAAGAGCCGGGCGCGGGTCTCCACGCCCGGTTTTTTGTTATCAAATTCAGGAGAGGGCGCGTCTGGCGCGCTCAATTAAGATTGGTCTTGCCGCCGGGTTTGACTACCAAGAGCGCCATGAAGCAGCTTCAGGTCTTATTTTTCACTTTCGTGTTCGCGCTCGCCGCCGCCATCGGCGCGCGTGCGCAGATGGTTGTGGAGAACGACTACACCACGACGCAGATCATTCCCGAGGCCAAAGGATTTGCGCCCGGCGAGACCATGCTCTTCGCGGTGCGCCAGGAGCTCTTGCCAAAATGGCACGTGTTCTGGGTGAACCCGGGCGATGCGGGTCTGCCGCTCAGCCTCGATTGGGACCTGCCGGAAGGGTTCTCCACCGGTCCTATTAGCCACCCGGTTCCCGAGTACATTCCGGTCGGACCGCTGGCGAGCTTTGCGCATGAGGATGAGCCGGTCTTTCTTGTTTCGGTCACCGCGCCGGATGATTTGACGCCCGGCGAGATTGTTGAGGTCGCGATCGACGCGCAGTGGCAGGCCTGCGAGGAAATCTGCGTCCCGGAAAGCGGGCGGTTTTCCTTTTCGCTGCCGGTCCTCGACAGTGTCCAGTCCAATCCGGCGGTCGCTCAAATCTTTTCGAATGCGAAAAATCTCCTCCCCGAAACAACGCAAGCCCGGGGAACCCTTGAGAGCGCGGGAGAAAAGTTCCGGTTACGGATTGCGGCGCCGGCTGGTTTCGTCGCGCGTGACGCGTTCTTTTTTCCGGAGCCGGAAGGGCTGATCAAACCAGCGGGAGCGCAAGCTGTTTCGCTTGAAGAGGGCGAGGCGGTCGTCGATATGATCCCCGGCTGGATCGACAGTTATAATGAAAACATCGTCAAAGGCATCCTCAGTTTCAAAGGTGAGTCCGGGACGGCGCGCGGGGTGTCGCTCGTCGCGGATGTGCCGGCGCCTTTAACGAAGCCTGAGCGTGACCCTGCGCCGTTGCCGCAAGGCGCCGCGAATGTGCCTTTGCTGTTGCTCTTTGCATTTCTGGGCGGGGTGATCCTCAACATCATGCCGTGCGTTTTTCCGGTGGTTTTCATCAAAGCGGCTTCGTTCATGCAGAGCGCGCGCGAGCATCCGCAGACGGTTCGCTTGCATGGATTGCTCTACACCGGCGGCGTTCTTGCAACGTTTCTGTTGATGGGAGGCGCGCTTTTGGCCTTGCGCGCTGGCGGCGAACAGTTTGGCTGGGGGTTTCACCTCCAGTCGCCATGGGTCGTTGCGCTCTCCGCCTACATCCTTTTCCTGGTCGGGCTTAATCTTTCCGGCGTGTTTTCAGTCGGCGGCGGGCTTGCGGGCGCAGGTGAAAACCTTGCGGCGAAGCCGGGCGGCGCCGGCGCGTTCTTTACGGGAGCCCTGGCGGTGGTCGTGGCGGCGCCATGCATCGGACCGCTGTTGAGCGCGCCCATGGGCGCCGCGCTGTTCCTGCCGCCCTTCGCGGGGATGGCGATTTTTGCGGCCTTGGGGCTCGGGCTTGCGGCGCCTTATCTGTTTTTGTCCTTCACGCCCGGCCTTGGCGAACGGCTGCCGAAGCCCGGTCCATGGATGAATATCTTTAAGCAGGCTTTGGCGTTTCCGGTGTTTGCGGCCGCGGCCTATTTCCTGTGGGTGCTGGCGCAACAAGCCTCCGGCGCCGGATTAGCGGCGGTGCTCGCCGGTGCGGTTCTAATCGCGTTTTCCGCCTGGATGTTCGAGATCAGCAAAGCCGACGGAACCCGCGCGCTGGTCTTGCGCGTCGTTTCGGCGCTGGCGGCGGTGGCCGCGCTGGCGCCGCTGACCCGCCTGGAGGCTGTGGCCGAAACTCCGATCGCGATGGCGCAAAAGCACGGCGCGATGTCAGCGGTTCCCTTCAGCGAAGAAGCGCTG
>JBCBSY010000119.1:0-5953 GCA_039818925.1 Pseudomonadota bacterium
CGAGCGGTTGTGGGATAACGCAAACCGGATCCATGCGGCGTTCACCCAGCTTGGATACGAGCTGTGTGCGCCCGCTAGTCCGGTCATCGCCGTTAAGTTGAAGAACAAGGAGCAGGCGTTCATGGCCTGGAATGTGCTGATGGAGAACGGCGTTTACGTTAATTTGGCAATCCCGCCCGGCACGCCCAACGCCGCCTCAATCTTGCGGCTTTCCGTTTCGGCGGCCCATACTAACGAAGATCTCGATGTTGTCGTCAGCGCTTACACATCTTTGTCGCAAATTTTGGCTAATGAAGCCGCCTGAGCCTTCAAGCTCACAATCACGTCAGGCGCAAAAACGCCGTATTTTGGCCCTAGCGGTTTGAATATTGCAGCCCAGATTGGGCGAAGAAGTTGCAAGAGATGAGGAGCCGAAAAGTGAAGCGTATCGGGATCATCACCGCTTTAATATTGGCGGGCGCCGCCACAACGTCCCTCGCCAAGAAGAAGGATTTGCCGGAAGACGCGTTCGTCTTTGACCATGTCAGTTGCACCGGCGCAGCGAACGAAATTCGCATCGTGGTCACCGGCGTTGAACAAAGCGCCGGACTTGTGACCGCTGATCTATTTCCGAACAAGCAGGATGGATTTTTGCGGGGCCGCGGGCGCTTGCATCAGGTCCGGTTCGCCGCCAAAGCGCCCGTAACAAAGTTTTGCATTCAGGCGCCGGAGCCTGGTCTTTTTGCGATGTCGGCCTATCACGACGAAAACGCAAATACGAAATTCGACAAGACTGGCCTTGGCTTGCCGGCAGAGCCCTGGGGCATATCGAACAACCCAAAAGTTCGTTTTGGCCCGCCCCCGGTAGAAAAGGCCCTTTTTGAAGTTGGCGATAATCCGGCGCGTGTTCACATCAAGCTGAATTAAACCATTCACCACCGTTTCGCGTGGTGCGCTTTTCAGGCTAGACTTTCCGCCAATGGCGCACCGCGGCAAAGGGCATGTGAATGTTAGACGCTGTCGAACAAAATTCTAATCAAGCCATCGATGTCAGGCCTGTATCCGCGCCGGCCGAACTCAAAACTTTCATCCGTGTGCCAAACGAAATCTATGCGGACGATCCGAATTATGTCGCGCCGCTCGAGTTTGAAATCGCGGCGCGACTGGACGCAGAGAAAAACCCGGTTCTCAAAGGCAATCCGCGACAATTATGGATAGCCTATAAGAATGGGCAGCCGGCCGGCCGAATCTCCGCCTTTGTCAACAAAGCCCATCTCGACCGTCACCAGGACGGAGGCGGCCATTTCGGATTTTTTGAGTCCATCGATGACCCCGCTGTTGCAAGCGCACTGATCAACACCGCCGCCGCGTGGTTGAAGCAGCAGGGCATGACGAAAATGCTCGGCCCCTTCAACAATTCTGTCAACGAAGAAACCGGCTTGCTGGTCGACGGATTCGATACGCCGCCTTACGTTATGATGCCCCATGGGCGGCGCTATTATGCTTCGATGTTCGAAGCGGAAGGCTTCGTCAAGGCGATCGACATGTATGCGCTTCGCTATATTCCGCACGAAGATTTCATACCGGAAAAGCGAAAACGCTTTATCGAAAAAGCGTTGTCCAGCCCCAAAGTAAAATTCCGCAACATCAATATGTCTGACTTCCAGGGCGACATTCGCCGCCTTGTCGATATTTTCAATGACGCGTGGTTCGACAATTGGGGGTTTGTTCCCCTTACTGATGAACAAGTAGCGCACATGGCAAAGGAGCTTCGCCCGATAATCTCACCTCATAACATCGCCTTTTGCGATTATGACGGAGAACCGGCTGCATTCAGCCTCGTCCTGCCCGACGTCAATTATGCGATCCGAGATTTCGGCGGCAAGTTAGCGCCTTTTAACTGGGCGAAACTGTTGTGGCGGATGAAAGTACAAAAGCTTCCGCGTGCGCGTATGCCCTTGATGGGAGTCAGGCGAAAGCTGCATAAGCGCCCGATCGGTCTGGCGCTTGCTTATAAAATGATTGAGTTGACGCAAGCGGAGAATGTGGCACGCGGCGTTGTGGATTCAGAATTGTCCTGGATTTTGGAGAGTAATGAATCAATGCTTTCGATGCTGCATGATCTCGGCGGTAAGATCTATAAGACATACCGAATTTATGAGAGACCGCTGTGAGCGCCTTCGTTCTTGTCTCACTTTTCCTGGTTTCAACATCAGCCGTCGCAGCCGACGACCCAGTTGAGCCGGAATATTTCACCTATCGCATTCTTGAAACATATCCGCATGATACAAATGCATTCACGCAAGGGCTGTTTTTTGAAGACGGCGTGCTGTTCGAAAGCACAGGCCAGTACGGACAGTCCTCCCTGCGCCGTGTCGATAAAGAAAGCGGTGAGGTTGTTCAGAAAAGACGCCTGCCGCAGTCGATATTTGGCGAAGGTTCAACCGTTGTCGGCGACGATATTTTTGTTTTGAGCTGGCGCGAAGGCACCGCTTTCCGTTTTGACGAGGATGATTTCACGTTAGAGCAGAGCTATGGCTATGAGGGTGAGGGGTGGGGCCTTACCTTCGATGGCGAAGCATTAATCATGAGCGACGGCACCGCCACTTTACGCTTTGTTGATCCGCGCAGCTTTGAGGTGAGCCGGCGCATGACCGTTACGCTTCGCGGCAGGCCTTTGCCGCAGCTCAATGAGCTTGAATATGTCGATGATCAGATATTCGCGAATGTCTGGCAAACCAATGCGATTGTGCGCATTGACCCATCCAGCGGCGTTGTCACCGGCATTGTTGATATGCGCGGCCTTTTGGCCGAGGAAGACTTTGTCCCCGGCGAGACAGATGTCCTGAACGGCATCGCGTGGAATGGCGAAGACAATATTCTTTATGTCACCGGCAAGAATTGGCCAAAACTCTTCAAAGTTGAGCTCGTTGCAACGGGAGACTAGCGGAAAAACGGTTCGTCAAAGCTCCTGAGCTTTCTGGAATGAAGCGTGCCCGCCTTAGCCTCTTCGCGGAGCAACTCGATAGCGCGAATGCCAATTTCCAGATGCTGGCTGACCCGCTCCTGATAAAAGGCGTCCGCCATGCCGGGCAGTTTAACTTCCCCGTGAAGCGGCCGGTCGGAAACGCAAAGCAAGGTGCCGTAAGGCACGCGGTAGCGATATCCGTTGGCGGCGATGGTGGCGGACTCCATATCGATGGCGATCGCCCGCGCCTGATTCAACCGAACCGCATTTCGCTCAAACCGAAGCTCCCAATTGCGGTCGCTGGTGGTTACAACGGTGCCGGTGCGCAAGTGCTCTTTCAGCTTTCGCTTTTCGATGTCTGAGACTTCCTGCACCGCCTGGGTCATCGCCAACTGCACCTCCGCCAAAGTCGGCAGAGGCACAGAGGGCGGCAGGACATCATCCAGCACGTTGTCTTCGCGCAAATAGGCGTGCGCCAGCACATAATCGCCAAGCCGCTGCGAGCGCCGCAATCCACCGCAATGACCAATCATCAGCCAGACATGCGGTCGCAAGACGGCGAGATGATCAGTGATGGTTTTTGCATTCGACGGGCCAACGCCGATATTCACCAGCGTAATCCCGTCATGACCGCTTTGCACCAGATGATAGGCTGGCATTTGCGGCAGGCGCGTCACAGGGGGGACTGCCGGTTTTTTGTCCTTTGTGGTGACGCGGTCGCCCGGCTCAATCAACGCCTCGGCCCGACCAGCTTCAATTTCACTTTTCGCAAACTCAACGAACTCATCGACATAACGCTGATAATTTGTGAACAGAATATAATTCTGAAAATGCTCGGGCTTTGTCGCCGTGTAGTGTTGAATTCGGTGAAGAGAATAATCAATCCGCTCTGCGGTAAAGAGCGATAACGGCATTGCGCCGTGGCGTTTCAGAATAAACTGACCATCGACAATATCATCATTGGTGGCCACTAGGTTTGGCGTATGAAAATGATGCTGGAGATGGTTGCGCTTCTCTGCTGTCAAAGACGCTGTCGCCTTTTCTAGGGCAAATGTCAGCGGTATGGGCGTAAACGATCGGCCAACATAAACCTCCGCTGAAAACCGATCAATGATCCGCGCCAGTTGCTCTTTTAGGTATCGCGCGAAAAGCCTTGGCTGGGTGACGGTCGCGCCGTGAACAGCAACAGATGCGATCTGCCCAAGGGCAAGCTTTGACGTTTGCGGCGCCGCCGCCGCGGGCACGACGGCGCAAAGATAAGGATAGACGGCGCCGCCCTCCTCAATCTCGACATCGCCCGCCAGATACCGATCAAACCGCGCCCTGGTCAGCGCATGCGCTTCATCATAAAGGGCGAGAAGGCGATCAACCGCCTCACCTGGCGTCCTGCAGGGGGCGAGATCACTCGCCGGCGCGTCAAACTCCAGCCTTTCAGCCATGCATCCTCCGTAGAAATAAAAGTTCCGCCATTTACACCCTCGCGCCGAAATTAGCCAGTGTTCGGATGTCGTGGACAGGCTAACGACGAAATCTGGCCGCGGCGCGCGCGCCGAGCGCCGCCACACCGTCGCGTACAGGCGACTGGCCCGCGGGCGGCGGGCTGAACCCATGTGCGCGCAGCCAGCGATTGGCCTGGCGCAGATGCGCCTCCCGGTCGGACGCCCGGCTGCGCCAGGTTACCGAAAGGGAGACCGAAACCTCCGGCCCGACTGCAACCCAATGCGGCGTTTTCACCGGAACATAGAGCGCGTCGCCGGGCTCCATCTCGATCATTTTCTCATATGTCTTGAATTCATCCCGATAAGGAAGGTTTCGATGCCCCTCATCAGCATAGAATGCTTCATGCTGTTCTTCAGAAACGATTGCGCCCATAGGTGCGGAAAAAAGGTGAAATATTTTGCTTCCCCTGATCTGCATCAGGATATTGTGCTCAGGGTCCATATGGAATGGCGTCACGGCGCCGGGGGAGGAGATAAAAACAAACGCCTCGCGCTTGAACATTTCGCCGGTCCCGCGCTGAATAGCGTCAGCGAGATCGCTTAGCGTCTCTTCTAGCAGCGAAGCATAGACTTCGTCCTGTTCAATGTTTTTCAATACCAACCAGGACTCATTTTCGGCGATGCGGCGGATGGTTTCTTCCACATCAAGGCCGTTCATCGGCGTCTTCGCCGGGTCCTGGCTCACGGGCAGGTCGCCGGCATTATATTCGATGGCGGCTTCGGGGAGTGTTTTCGATAATGCCAAAAGGCGATCAAGCGTCAGCAAAGGGTGGTCCGTGAGGGAATGGCGCAGGCTGGCGTGCCCGGCCGGATAGCGCTGACGAAACACCTCTGTTGACCCATCTTGAAACGCCTTCATCGGCTACCCCTTTGGCAGGCTGGCCCGGGCGCGCTCGAGCATGCGCGCGGCGCCCAGAGTTGAGCGCGCGGCAAATTGACGTCCGCTGATGTTGAGCCCCGTGATGATGCGGCGGGTGCGCCAAAGACCGTTGATCATGGAATGATCCGGCGATGCGCAACTGTCTGCAAACTGAAAGTCTTCCCGATTTAACAACGACCGCATTGCCTCGATTTTGATCATCACGCCCGGAGAAAAACGCGCAAATTCCGGGTCATATGCAATTTTCAGGGAATAGCCTGCGCCATTGGACAAGAGCGTCGTCAGCATGGCGATCGGGCGGCCATCAAGGTCAAGGCGAAGAAAGTGCAACATTGCATGATCGCGCGCGCCCGCCAGCGTTTTTTTAAACCAATCAGCATCGCGCTGCGTTGATTTCAACGACGTGCCCTGACGGCCTTTCCAGCTTTTGTCTTCTAACGTCAAAAACGCATCCGCCCAGTCTTCGAGATCATCCGCATGTGTGAACTCGCGAAAACAGACCGCGCCTTTCTCCTCCAAACGTTTACGCAATCGGCCCAGCTCCTTGCGCTTTTTTTTGCGCACATGGACCGCGATGGTGGCTTCCGCAGATGCCCCGGCGCGAAGCGCGGCGCGTGAAACCGCGCC
>JBCBSY010000120.1:0-5922 GCA_039818925.1 Pseudomonadota bacterium
TCAATCGCACCCCTGATCTTGTCCGCAAGCTTGTAGGCGTTATCCAGGGTCGTTCCCGGCAATACGATTGCAAACTCTTCGCCGCCATAACGCGCGAGGACGTCCATGCCTTTGACATTCGCTTTCATCACTTCCGCGACAAGACGCAAAACCTGATCGCCGGTTTGATGCCCCCAAGTATCATTGAATTTCTTGAAATGGTCGATGTCGCATAGCACCAGCGCCAAAGGCTCGTTTGACGAGGACGCCTCGCTCATATGCTTGTCCAGTGAGCGGTCGAATGTCGCCCGGTTGGCGACGCCTGTCAGCGCATCCTGCATGGCTTCGCGCTGGATTGACTCCACGTCGCGCTGTAAGGTTGCAACCTCCTCTGAGGATGCAGCGAGGCGACCTTCAAGATGTTGGTTTTCTTCACGCATTGTTTTTGCGACGGACAAAACACCTTCGAGGAGCGCGCGCACAGCCGGATATTGCTCAGTCGAGTCGCGCAACTGGTCTGAAAACCCGGTCAGCTTTTCAGAATGGCCTTGCGCGCTTTCGCCCGTGCGCTCAACCAGGTCATACAAGTCCGTCACTTCGGTTTGAAAGCGGGCGACGAGTTCAATGACATCATTGGAAATATCTGCTTGCTGAATAAGTTTCTTATAGAGCGCGTCGGCTTTTTCCTGTGAAACTTTTCCGTTGGCGTCCATCGCCTTGCTGATATTGGCTGACAGTGCAGGGTTTTTTCCCTCCACAAATGCATACCACAATTCATAATTGCGTGGGCTCGCGGCAAGCCCGGCTTCTTTCAACGCTTCAAGAGCCAAGCTCGCAAAGCGGTGAGATATGTCATTATCGAAAGTCATGTCGCCCCTTGATCTGCAGACCGGGGGGATCGCCCCGATCAAGGCAAACGCTAGGCGATTGCAGTAAATGATTGCCTAAAGCGATCAGTCGGCCTGTCCGTAAACCGGATAGTGACCGGCCTTAATGCGCCGTTAACGCGCGACTTCGCGCATCAGGAATGCAGGCACATGATCGCCAAGTCCAACAACCGGTTCAGGCGCTGCGTCGCGTCGGCGCCCGCTGCGCGGCTCGCCGCGTCGCCGCTTTGAAGGCCGGGACCCGTCTTTTTGCGTTTCGGACTTGTTATCCTGTTCAGCCTCTTTTTTGCTGTCGGTCAGGGCCGGCTGATCATTCGGTTTGGCGCTGTCCTCGCGGGCGGATTGCCGGGACCGGCGTGCAGGCCTCTTGCTTTTGGCGTCGCTGCGGCTTCGGCGTTCGGTTACTGGGTTCTCTTCAAAAAACTTCGTGAAATCGAGCCCCTCGATTTCTTCAGCGCCGATCGTTTTCAGGATCGCGTCATAATATTTACCATCCGCCGGCGACACCAGCATCATCGCAGCGCCTTTCAGCCCGGCTCTGCCCGTTCGGCCAATGCGGTGGACGTAATCGTCTGAGTGGATAGGCACGTCGTAGTTGAAAACATGGCTGACGGCGGGGATGTCGAGCCCGCGCGCCGCGACGTCGGATGCTACCAGAAACTGCACGTCGTCGTTGCGAAACTTATCAAGCGTTTCTGTCCGGAAAGCCTGCGCCAGATCGCCATGGATCGGTCGGGCGTTGAAGCCGTGTTTTTGCAGAGATTTCGCTACGATATCGACAGTTGACTTGCGGTTGCAGAAGATGATGCCGTTTTTGACGTCGTCTTGTCGTAGCAACTCGCGAAGGGCATTGCGCTTCAACTTGTCGTCTTTCGTTGGAACGCGGACGATACGCTGCGTAATGGTGTCTGCTGTGGTGGCGGGCTTTGCAACCTCAACGCGCGCCGGCTGATGCAGAAACTGGTCGGTGATGCGCTGGATTTCGGGCGGCATCGTGGCTGAGAAGAATAGCGTCTGACGCGTCATTGGCGTCAGGTTGAAGATCTTTTCGATGTCCGGAATGAAACCCATGTCGAGCATACGGTCCGCTTCGTCGATCACCATTACTTCAATACCGGTGAGCAACAGTCGACCGCGTTCAAAATGATCAATCAGGCGGCCGGGCGTGGCGATCAATACGTCCACGCCGCGAGTGAGTTTGGCATCCTGGTCGCCAAAGGAAACACCGCCAATCAAAAGCGCCATGGAAAGCTTGTGATTGACCCCGTACTTTTCGAAGTTCTCTGCGACTTGCGCCGCAAGCTCACGGGTTGGCGCAAGCACCAACGAGCGTGGCATCCGCGCCCGCGCGCGACCCTTCGAGAGCCGCTCAATCATCGGCAAGGTGAAAGAGGCCGTCTTGCCCGTGCCGGTCTGGGCGATTCCAAGCACGTCCTGACCCTGAAGGGCCGGTGGAATCGCTTCCTTTTGGATGGGGGTGGGATTGCTGTAACCCGCAGCAGCGATAGCTTCGAGAAGTTTCGGCGACAAGCCGAGATCGGCGAATGACATTCAGTCTCCGTTTGGTTTTTATGACTGGCGTCCGGGATAAATCCACCGGTCGCTCAGATTTACGCATTGGCGGGGCTTGGTTGATTTCAACGCCCCGCTCTTCCGCCAATGGAAGCGATGCGTCAGCAGCGTAATGCGGTCTGGCATGGCCAGTTGCGAATACGAATATGAGCGCTGCGTCTTATGGTGGGGCCGGTAAGGGCCGATAGCGCGCGCTGCATCGCAGCATTACTGCGGCGGGAAGTAGGGGGCTTTCAGGCGCAAGTCAACGATTTGAAGGGTTTTTGTAGGGTTTTAGAGTGCGCCGGCGCCCGTTGTTGCCTAAAATCATCACCAATGCCGCGCGGGAAAGCTTTTCATGAACATTGCCATTGCCCTGTTAACCATCGCCTATTTTGTTTCCGCTGACGCTGAGCAGGCAGATTTTGATCGTCAGGCCTGCACCTATCAGGGCTTTCCCCTTTATGGAGATTTCCAAATCGTCGAGAGCTTCCCAGATATCAAGGTTCAGCTGGTCGATAGCTTTCCAGATCTCAATGTCGAGGTAGTGGAGAGTTTTCCGGACGATTGCGGCCAATGGAAATTTGTCGACAGCTTCCCGGACGTCAAAATTCAGTATGTGGACAGCTTTCCCGATATCAAGATCAAGATAGTGACAAGCTTCCCCGGCTGGCCGTAAGTCTATTATCGCTCCCGCAACGCTCACCGAAAGACTGTCTTATGAAAATGATCGGTTCTGCTGCGATCCTTGCCGGCGCGTTGCTGACCGCGGCCTGCGGCGTCGAACAGGAGCGATCGCAAGATGCGCCGGCAGATATATTCATGTCTACAATCGCCGAACATTGCGGCAATGCATATGCGGGCAATCTTGTCTCCACAGACGCTGCAGATGCAGATTTCGCCGGTCAGTCCATGGTGATGCATGTACGCGAATGCCGGCCGAACGAAATCCGAATTCCCTTTCACGTGGGCGACGATCATTCGCGCACCTGGGTGCTGACGCGCACGGATGTCGGGTTGCGCCTGAAACATGATCACCGCCATGAAGACGGCTCTGAAGACGCCGTGACGCAATATGGCGGCGACAGTTCGGTGGTTACGGGTGCCCGCGCGGAATTTCCGGTGGATCAGTATTCGATTGACATATTCATTCGAGAGGGGCTGACGGCATCTGTCACCAATGTTTGGGCGGTGGAAGCGACCGACAGCCTGTTCGCCTATGAGCTGCGGCGGGAGGGGCGCTTTTTCCGGGTGGAATTCGACCTCACGGCGCCCGTTGCAGAACCGCCGCCGCCTTGGGGCGCTGCTGATTGATTTGAGACCCTAAAGCGCGCCTTGCGCGCCGGCGTTGCCGCGGGCGTATAACGCTTCGCGTTCTTCAGGCGCCATGCGCATGGCGTCGATGCGTTCACGCTCGCTTTTGAAGCGCTCGAGAACATCGCCTTTGAGCTGCTTGCCGGTCGCGATTTTGAGCCGCTGCGGGTTCACCGCGCGCCCGTTCAGATGCACTTCGTAGTGAAGGTGCGGGCCGGTTGAGCGGCCGGTCGTGCCCACGAAACCGATAATATCGCCTTGCCGCACGCGCTTGCCTTTGCGTATGCCCCGCGCGAAACCGTTGAGATGCGCATAAGCCGTTTCATAGCCATTGGCGTGTCGAATTTTGATGTAATTGCCAAAGCTGCCATAGCGGTTGGCGCGTAGAACAACCCCGTCCCCCGCCGCCTTGATGGGCGTGCCGCGTGGGGCGGCAAAATCGACGCCTTTGTGGGCGCGCCGATAGCCGAGGATCGGATGCCTGCGTGTGCCAAAGCCGGAAGATAGGCGCGCCCCGTCAATCGGCGTTTTCATCAACAACCGTTTCGCGCTTTGTCCCGTCGCATCGTAGAAGTCGCCACGGCCCGGAACTTCCTCAAAACGATAATAGCCTTTTTCGCGCGCGCGGCCCCGCCATTTCAGGCGGGCATACAGGATGTCGCCGGCTGAAATCAGCTTGCCGCGGTCGTCGTAACGGACTTCGAAAATCGCTTCGAATTCGTCTCCGCCAAAAATCTCCCGCTGAAAATCAACGTCATAGGCAAAGGCGTCCGCAAGGTTTGCAATGACTTCGTCGGGCGCGCCGACCTGTTTTGCGGAAAGGTAAAGGCTGCCATTGATCTGTCCGGCGATCGACATGATGCGTGTTGTCAGCGGGATCGCTTTTTTCTCACCGATCATCTCCCCATCGGGCATGCGGCGTAAAAGGATGCGGTTTTCAGGGTCAGCGCGAAATTCCAGTGATAAAAGCCTTGCATCGTCTCCCCGGTCGTCGGCGACGTGCTGGAACAGGGTTTGGTTCGGCCAGCCAAGCGTTAGCGCCATTTCCTGACCGGGCAGGAGGCGGCGCAGATTTTGGTGCTTGCCAAACGCATAAGCGGCTTCATTGGCGTCAGGGGCGCTAACGCCGGCGCGTTTGAGTGCATCGACGAAATTTTCACCGCGCATAATCCGGATGCGGATATCCTGTGGGTCACGCCGAATGTCGGCGGCGAGTTCAATCGCTGGCGCAACCTGGTTTATGTCACGCCGCACCATGTCGCTTTCAAAGAAAAACGGCGGCGGGCCGTCTTCAGCCGAAGCGTAGGAAACGCCCCCGATGAAAGCGGGGCGCGCCGGCGCTGTCCGCGATGAATTTTTGAGGCTCGGCGCCATGCCGGCGGTCTTGATGATTTCGGCGGACGCGACAGCCGGTTGGGCCCGGTCGGCGGTTGGCTTCAATCGCGGCATGAGACCCGTCGCCGGGGTCACCGGCTCACTGCCGGCAAGTTTCAGCACGGTGCTGGTTTCAGCGCGGGCGGCGCGCGATTCCGCCAGGACTTCGGCGACGGTTGCAACTTCGCGCTCTGGCGGTGACGCGCCCGCGCTCGGCACGCGGTTTTCAACCATGAGAGGCGCTGCGAGCGAGGTTGCGGTTGCTTTTTGCGGATCGGAAGTCGCCGTGACGATAAGAAAGACGCCGCCCGCCACAAGAATGCTGAGCGCCGCGGCCAGCGCCGCTGGTCCCCGGCGCTTGCGCTCAAGCGGGCAATAGGGGTCGCCAGCACCAGTAAAGGTTTGACCTGTATGTACAAACTTCTCGGTCATTCAAAAGTCACGGCCTGATTTTCGCGCTGCGATATCGTTCCGGCCGCCTGCCTCGCTCTATCCTTACATGCCTCGCCAAAGCCTGCAATTTCTTGCATTCTTCAACAGTTTCTTGGCTCATTAGACGAAATCGGCGTTAACCAATAGAGAAAAGCGGCCGTTGAGTTTGATAGATTGGGGTAAGACGATGCGGGCGGCGCGGGTTCTGGCGATCGTTATGGTGCTGGCGGCGTTGACCGCCGCCGCCACTTATGCGTTTCGATTACCGATCGCTGGCATGGTCGTGCGCAGCGCGATGGCCTCGGCCGGGCTCGAAAACCCCAAAGCGCGCGTGACCGCTTTATCTTTGAACGGCGTGCGCGTGGAAGATCTGAGCGCCGGCCCG